>NZ_DBNGVP010000149.1:0-14944 GCF_057119385.1 Archangium sp.
GCGCACCAGTCGGACCGCATCGGCCCTGTACTCCGGGGTGAAACTCCGCCTCTTCCTTCGCTCCATGAACACTACCTCCCGTGTAGCCGACTTATGAGGTGTGTCCACAAAACCGGGGCAGGCTCACCTCACGGCCAGTGCCACTAGTTGCCGCCGTAACACAGGTAGTTGTCGAGCCACGAGTGCGGATCCGCGCTCTCCGCCCAGGCGACGCAGGTCCTTCCGGCGATCGGCCCGGCGTAGGACCACTCGAAGGTGAGGCGGGAGTCCTGCGGCAGGCAGAGGTAGTTGTCCGACCAGGTCGTGGAGGCCGGTTCCGCCGGCTCATTCACCTGCGTGCAGCGCATGCCGGAGATGGGACCCGCGCCGCTCCATTGCATGCCGATGTCACGGTTGGCGCAGAAGTAGTTGTCCCCCCAGGTGCCCGCCTGGTCCTGCGACTCGTTGACGGAGGTGCAGGCCAGCCCCGCCGGTGCTCCCGCCGCATGGAACGTCAGCGCCAACGGCTCCTCGCGGTAGCACAGGTAGTTGTCGATCCAGGGCTGCGGATCCTTCGGCTCGTACAGCTGCGCGCAGGAGAGCCCGGAGAGGGGCCCCCCTTGGGAGTAGGACAGCAGCACCTCCGACTCGCGCGGCACGCACGCGTAGTTGTCCCCCCACGTCGTGGAGACCGGCTCCAGGTCCTCGTAGACCTGGGTGCAGCGCATGCCGGAGATCGGTCCGCCCATGCTCCAGCGCAGCCCGATGTCCTTGTTGGTGCACAAGTGGTTGTCGTTCCACCCGCCCGCCTGGTCATACCCCTCGTCCATCAGCGTGCACGTCATCCCGGAGATGGGCCCCTCCGCGCTGAAGCGCAGCCGCAGCGGCTCGTCGTAGCAGAGGTAGTTGTCGCTCCAGGTGTGGGGGTCCGCCGGCTCGTGGAAGCGGACGCAGGACTTCCCGAAGAGCGGCCCGCTCATCGACCACGAGAGCCGCAGGGGCGAGTCGGACGGGACGCACAGGTAGTTGTCCGTCCAGGTCGTCTCGGGGGGCTCATACACCTCGGTGATGGCGGTGCAGCGCATCCCCGCGACGGGCCCGGCGCCACTCCAGACGATCCCCCGGCTCTGGGGCGAGCACAGGTAGTTGTCGGCCCAGCCCGCAGGATCCGCCGACTCGTTGACGGAGATGCAGCTCATCCCCGGAATGGGGCCGTGGTTGCTGAACGCCAGTCCCTCGAAGCCGGCGGCGAGCACGGGCTCCGCGTTGCGCAGCGCGCGCAGGTACTGCTCCAGCGCCATCAGCTCGTACTCGGACAGGGCGAGCGGGCGCAGCTCGGGATCGATCATCCGCAGGCCGTCCCGCACCCGCCCGGGTGCGTTGCCTCCCTGGTTGTAGAAGTCGAGCACCTGCCGCAGGGTGGCGCGGCTGCCATCGTGGAAGTACGGCGCGGTGCTCGCCACGTCCCAGAGCGTCGGCGTCTTGAAGGCCTGGGGACTGGCGGCGACGCTGGTGTCATGGGCGAGCTCGTCCGTGAAGTTGGAGCCCACGTGGCAGGCACCGCACCGCGCCTTGCCCTCGAAGAGCTCCCGGCCCAACCGGAGGAGCTCCGGCCGCAACAGGTTGCCCTCTCCATCCACCACCGGCTTGCCGGAGGCGATGACCGCCTCCGCCAGCGAGTCCACGCTGAGCTGCACGAGCTCGTACGCCGTGAGCGCCAGCTCCAGCTGCTCGCGCGTCACGGTGGAGGTCAGGAAGACGTTGGCGAACGCCTGCCGCAGCGAGGCCTGGTCCGCCCCGGTGTTGATGCGCTCCAGGACCTTGCTCACGTCGGCGTTCATCTCCCGCGGATCCACCACCGGCTCCAGCGCCAGGTCCAACAGGTCCTGCGACCGGCGGGCGAAGAACTGGTTGGTGCCGAAGACGCGGTTGACGATGGTGGGCGTGTTGAGCGCCAGGGGCTGCACGCCCAAGGCGGTGGCGCGGCCATCCGTGAAGGTCCGGTCCAGCCGGTGGCAGGTGGAGCAGGACAGCGGCTCGCCCGTGCCCACCTGGGTCTGGCTGACGCCCGCGGCATTCGTCGACAGCACCGGCGAGCGGAAGAGCGTCTCTCCCACCGAGACGAGCTGCCGGAAGGCGGACTCCTGCCCCACGGCCAGGAAGGAGCGGAAGGCCGCCGGGATGCGCAGGTCCTCCGCCCGGACGAACCGGGGGAAGCCATCGGCCTGCAGGGTGAGCCGGCGCGGGTTGGTGACGCTGAAGTAGCGCGCCAGGAGGGTGCGGGCTTCCGAGGGCGTCAGGAAGTCCTGCCGGCCCGAGAAGACGGAAGCCGCCGCGGCGAGCTCCTCGAAGGGCTGCGCGGAGCGGTGGAAGACCAGCTCATCGACGAAGAGCACGTCACCGGCGGGGCAGCCCGTGCACTGGCCACCGGGACCCACGCGGAGGAGCTCGTTCCCGGACGGCGTCCCCTGGAAGACGGCCCCGGGCTCCAGATTGGCCTGGGCCACGGGCATTCCGTCCACCAGCAGGGACACCCGAGACTCGTCCGGGGCGATCCGCAGCGCGACGTGACGCCAGCTCGCCGCCTGCGCGGCTGGCGTGGCGGAGAGCGAGGAGAAGGGAAGCGCACCCGGAGCGGTCAGCGTCAGCGCCCTGGCCACGCCCGCCACTGAATAGGACACGTCGGCGGCGAGCGTGCCCCCCTGGATGCGGACCGACCAGAGGCCGTGGTGCCGGGCAATGGGCAGCGTCGCCGCGGACGGGTTGAAGAGCGCGAGGAAGGCCACCTCGGCGGTGAACCCATCGTCATAGCGCTCTCCGGCCAGACAGCCCTTGTTGCGGCGGCAGCTGGGCAGGTCCGCGGCATTGCCTCCCACGGAGACGAAGCCGCTCGCCGTCAGGCTGATGGCCGTGCCCCGGTAGCCGGACAGGTACCGCTCGTCGGCCTGCACCCCGTAGACCTCACCGGCGAAGCGCGCCGCTCCGGCGCCTCCCTGGAGCTGGCCCACGTACGGGTGGATGCCCGTCAGGGCGTTGCCACTCACGTCCAGGAAGTCGGTGTTGTTGGACACGTCCTGCGTCAGGGGGAGCGCACGCAGGATGGCCGGCGAGCCCGCGGCGGCGGCCTTGTCATAGAACAGCTCGTTCATCGGCAGGTGCAGCAGGCAGTGGGGATTCATGCCGCACGCGAACGAGACCTCCCAGTACTGCATGTTGGTCCACATGCCCGGGTTGTTCGACTCGGGCACGAGACCGAGGTTCGCGTACTGGGTTCCCGCGTTGTAACGGATGCCATCGTCCTGGGACATGAACTGGAACAGCGGCCACTGGCGCTGGAGGGGCTGGGCGCGCTCCGGGCTCGTCCGGTTCTCCGCCCAGAAGCCGGTGGCCGTGTTGAGGAACACCGGGGAGAACGGGCGGTGGACGGGATCCGGCTGCGCGGGAGGGAAGCTGTTGAGCCCCTCCGGGTTGAAGCGCCGGCTGTTGATGGCACTGTCCAGCCGGCGCATCGTCCAGCCCGTGTGCTGGCCGAACGCGAAGAAGTGCATGCCGGTGGAGCTCTCGAAGCCCTGCGTCAGCTCCAGGGCGACGGACGGCTGGACGGAGCCGTTGATGGCCGGGTTGGGGCGGCAGAAGACGTCCGTGCCCTCGGGGGTGATCCAGGTGTAGCCGCACTCGAGATGGGTGGGCAGCTGACCATCCGTCCGCCGTGAGCCATCGGCGAGGAAGATGGGCCGGGCGGCGACCGGGTACACGCGCGCGAAGTCCTCCTCCGTCGCGGTGGTGCAGGAGGGCAGGCCGGAGGCCGGGGCGATGTGGCGGCAGATGCGGCGGGTGCCCTCCACGTCGAGGCGGACGCTGTCGAACAGCGTGCCGAGCTCGCGCTGCCGGGTCCAGGTGTCGGGGTTCCAGGGGGTCTCGTTGTACGACCAGCGGCCGCCCTCGGAGACCACCAGCCGGGCGTCCGCCGTGGCGCTGGCCTCGAGCGCCCAGAGGTAGAAGGGCTGACCCTGGCTGCGGCAGAGCGAGAAGGCGTTGGAGAGGTATTGGACGCGGACGACATTGGGAGCGGCGGCGCGCGCCACGGTGCCGGAGGTGGTGTCGGGACGGCGGGCATCCACGACGACGGCGACCAGCGCCTGGTGCAGGGCGAGCGCTCCGGTGGCCGGCGCGTAGTAGGGCTGGAAGTGGATGAGGCGGTAGCACTCGTACCGGCCGCCGGGGGACACGACCCGCTCGCGCGTGGCGGGGGTGGCGCCGAGGCACTCCTCCGGCTCGTTGACGGGGAAGGGCTTGCCCGCGGGCGAGAAGCGAGGGTCCAGGGACAGCGCGCCCTGGCCCGAGTTGGTCCAGATGTCGAACCCGTTGCTCGGGTAGAGCGGTGCCAGGCCGTCCGTGCGCTGGAAGTTGCTGGTCCGGGCCGCGAGCGGCGGCAGATCGACGTCCAGGGTCTGCCCCTGCGCCATGGGCGCCACGAAGCGCGGAGTGCCCCCGGTGACGCTCATGGCCGGGTCGCCCAGGGCGATGAACCGGACGCGCGAGCCCCCGAGGAAGGACAGGCCCAGCCGTCCATCCGGGGTCATCAGCTCCGGATCGAAGGGCTGGGTGAGAATGGCGTTGCGCAGGGTGATGGCGGGAAGGCTCTGGGTGGCGGAGCCGGTCAGCGGCACCGAGCCGCGTGCCACCTCTTCCGAGGGGGGCGCCGTGTCCGAGCCACAACCCGCGAGGAACGCCAGGGCCAACAGAAGACAGACCCGGGGAGAGCCCGGGGTGAGACCAAGGGGATGTCTGGGCATCCCGCCATGGTGCCACGAGAGGTGCATCCATCCGCACGCGAACACCGTGGCTGGCGCCCAGATATAACCGGATGGCACCGGAGTGACCACCGTGTCCAAGACCGCCCTCGCCACCCAGAATGAGGCCTCCAGCGGCCCCCCGCCCCGGCGCTGTCAGCTCGTCGTCATCGATGGGCCCGACGCGGGGCGCGCGGTGGCGCTCGGGGAGGCGCCCGTCCGCGTGGGCACGCGCGAGGGCTGTGCGCTGCGGCTGAGCGACCCGCGCGTCTCGGGCGAGCACCTGGAGGTCCACGAGGAGGGCGCGGGCTTCGTGGTGAAGGACCTCGGCAGCCGCAACGGCACGCTGTACGAGGGCTCGCGGATTGGAGAGGCGCGGGTGCGCGTGGGTGCCACGCTCAAGGTGGGGCGGAGCTTCCTGCGCATCCAGGCCGAGAGCCAACCGTGGGAGCTGGCCCCGAGCCAGGCGCGGCGCTTCGGGGAGCTGGTGGGCGAGAGCCTCGCCATGCGCGAGCTGTTCGCGGTGCTGGAGCATGTGGCGCCCACGGACACGACGGTGCTCATCCAGGGCGAGACGGGGACGGGCAAGGAGGTGGTGGCCCGGGCGCTCCACGAGGCGAGCGCGCGGCGCAAGGGGCCCTTCGTGGCGGTGGACTGCGGCGCGCTGCCGGAGGGGCTGGTGGAGAGCGAGCTCTTCGGCCACGTGCGAGGGGCCTTCACGGGGGCGCTGGCGGCGCGCTCGGGGGCCTTCGTGCGGGCCCACGGGGGCACGCTCTTCCTCGACGAGCTGGCGGGCATTCCGGCCTCGGTGCAGGCGCGGCTGTTGCGCGTGCTGGAGGAGCGCCGGGTGCGCCCGGTGGGAGGCGACGCCGAGCAGGCCGTGGACGTGCGGGTGGTGGCGGCCTCGCGGGTGGACCTCTCGCTGGCGGTGGCCGAGGGCACCTTCCGTCCGGACCTCTACTACCGGCTGGCGGTGGTGACGCTGCCCCTGCCCCCGTTGCGCCAGCGCCGGGAGGACCTGCCCCTGCTGGTGGCGGAGCTGCTGCGCCGCCGGGGCTTCGAGCCCGGACCCATCCGCGGCCCGGGGCTGGAGTTGCTGTCGGGGCACGACTGGCCGGGCAACGTGCGCGAGCTGCGCAACGTGCTGGAACGGGCGCTGGTGCTCTCGCGCGGGGCCCACGGCTTCGAGGCGCTGCGCCTGTCGCTCCAACCCCAGGGCACCGGGCCCGAGGTGCCGCTGCGCACGGACCTGCCCTTCGCGGAGGCGAAACAGGCGCTGGTGGAGGCCTTCGAGCGGCACTACCTGCACGACGTGCTGGCGCGGGCGGGCGGAAACATCTCGGAGGCGGCGCGGCAGGCGGGGGTGGATCGCAAACACCTGCGAGCCCTGGCCCGGCGCCATGGCCTGCTCCCCGAGGGGCCGGACTGAAGCCCCCGCCCCCACGAGCGTAGACCCGAGCCCACCTCCCCTCTCCCCTCGGGAGAGGGACGGGGTGAGGGTATCGGGTCCCCGGGTTGCCCCTGTGTCCCCTACTTCGCGCCCACGCCCACCACGATGGCCGTGATGTTGTCCCGGCCACCCGCCGCGTAGGCCTCGTGCACCAGGGCCTCGGCCACTCCCGCCGCGCTCCCCTGCCCCAACCGTGCAGCGAGCCGCTCCGGCCCGAGTGGCTCGTACAGCCCGTCCGAGCACAGCAGGTACACATCCCCCGCCCGCACCTCGAGCCGCCGCACGGTGGGCTCCGCGTTCTGGGTGCCCAGCGCGCGGGTGATGACGTGCCCGTAGGGACTCTCCCCGCGCCCGGGCGTCTCGACACCGGCCTCCCGCATCTCCTCGAGCAGCGAGTGGTCACGGGTCAGCACCTCCAGCCGGCCCTCGCGCAACCGGTAGAGCCGGCTGTCGCCCACGTGGGCCACGGCGGCGCCCCGGGCCCCCAGGGCGAGCGCCACCACCGTGGAGCCCATCTCGCGCAACTGTCCCACGCGGCGCGAGAGCACGGCCCGCTGGGCGAGCACGGAGCAGTTGAGCAGCAGGTCCTCCTCGCGGCAGTGGCCCCGCCGTGGATGATGGGGCCAGGTGGCCTCGGGGTCCTTCGCCACGCGCTCGCAGAAGCCGGAGAAGGTGTCCACCACGCACCGGCTGGCCACCTCACCGCCCTCGTAGCCGCCGAGCCCATCGGCCACCACGAACAGGCCCAGGTCCGCCCGGGCCATCCAGGCATCCTCGTTGTGGGAGCGGCGTCCCACGTGCGTCCATCCCGCGCTGTCGATTCGCATCGGCACTTCCTCCCTGCCCGGACAGGAGCAAGGCGGGGGCCGACGCCAACCCCGCGAAAGCACTCGGGCGCCTGGGGTCTCCCGTCCCCACTTCCTCGCCTGGGAGTCCACGCCCCGGGGACTCCGGACCCCACCCCACGGTAACGTCGCCGCCCCCAGGAGGGAGCACCCATGCAGATACCGTCGCGCGAGGCGTTGCTGTCGGAGCTGGACTCGTTGGGCTACGGCGCACGGCTCGCGCGGGTCGCCAGGCTGGGACACGAGGGCCGGGGCAGCCCCGTCCTGACGCAACTCATGACCGGGCTCCTGTCCGGCGATGCCTACGAGGCGAGCCTCGGACTCGAGCTGGCCCGGGGAGCTCGCGACGAGTCCCTGCTGCTGCGAGGACTCACCCATGCCTCCAGCCTCGTGCGCGCGCGGGCCGCCGCCCTGGTGGGAAGCGACATCCAGGACGATGCGGCCCTCGAGCGGCTGCTGCCGGAGCTGTCCCCCTTCGTCCGCCGCCGGCTCCTCAAGGACGTGGCCCAGGCTCAGCGGAGCGCGCTCGCGGCCCGGCTGCTCCCCATCGTCCTCAGCCGCCACGGCGCGGCGGAAGCGGCCCTGCTGCTCCCCGCGCTCGACGCGGACACGGTGCGCCGGTTGTTGCCCCAGCTCGAGCACACGTTCCGCGCCTGGCGCACGCTGGTGCGCCGCCACCCGGACGCGGTGCTGACCTTCATCGGCTCGCGCCTCACCCATGCCCCGGAGCGCGAACGCCGCGCCCTCTTCGCCTCGTACCGCATGGCCCTCTCCGAGCTGGTGCTCTCCCATGGCGAGGCGGTGCTCCACCTCGTGAGAGACCTGGCGCCTCCGGAGGAGCTGCCGCTCTTCGTGCGGGACACGCTCCCGATGCTCGCGCGGCGCCACCCGGAGCAGCTCTTCGCGCTCCTCACCCGCCCCGGCTGGCGCGCGGCCCACATCGCCCGGGAGCTGACGGCGGGCCTGCTGCGCCAGCTCCGCTTCTTCTCCCCCGCCCAGCGCCTCGGCCTCGCGAGGGCGCTGGCGGAGTCCCCGTCGGACCTCGCCCGCTTCCTGGACGCCGTGCCCCCTTCACAGCGCGCCGGGCTCTTCGCCCATGCCTTCGAGGGAGCGCCGCCCCGTGAGCTGCCCGAGGCCCTGCTCCAGGTCCTCCCCCATGAGCTGCGGGACACCGAGGCCGTGCGCCAGCTCGGCCTGCGCGAGGTGCAGGAGAACCCGGACCGGCGGCTCGCCCTGCAGGCCCTGCGCACCATCGAGCACGCGCGCGAGCCCCTCCAGAAAGCGGCCTTCGCCAGCAAGGCCGAGGATCGGGCCCGGGCGCTCTCGCTGCTGGTGTCCAGCACGGGCCTGTCCCGCAGGGGCCTGACGGAGACGCTCACGTACCTCTCGCGGCTGAAGAACGATCAGGACCCGGTGCGCCAGGCGGCCCTGAACGCGCTCGCCCAGGTGCCTCCGAGCCTCTTCGAGCCCGGGCACATTCCCGCCCTCGAGTCGCTGGTGACGTACGTCGCCGAGGCGCGGGACACCTCGCGCGGCACGCAGCTGGCGCTGCAGGAGCTGGCCTTCCGGCTCATCCGCGCCCATGCCACCGAGACCGAGAGCCCGCTGTTCCGCTTCGCCCTCGACACGCTGAAGCGGCTGGCCGGCCAGTCCGGCACGCTCGTCCTGCCTCCGCTGGAGCAGAACCTGCCGCGAGGCACCGAGCACCACCTCTTCGCGGCGCTGCTTCCGATGATCCGCTCGGCCGCGGAGCGCGAGAGCCATGGCCTCATCCTCACGCTCACCCAGGCGCTCGGCCGGCGCGCGTGGAACGTGGACATGCTCCAGGCGATGCTCGAGCCCATCACCGAGGCCACGCCGGAGTGGCTCGCGCAGCAGGCCATGCAGCTGTGGCTCGCACCGCCGCGCACGCGCGATGTCCGGGTACGCAAGCTGCTCGATCGGGACGAGAGCACCATCACCCTCGCCCTCGTCTTCGAGCACCTGCACCGGCGCCGGCAGGAGTGGTTGGATCCCTTCCTCCAGGGGCGGCCCCTGAAGGGACGCTTCAGCACGGGGAAGACGGGCTGGGTGCCTCCGGCCCGCGATGGCTTCCAGCGCTGGCTGCCGCGTCAGCAGCTCCGCTTCCGGGACTTGCTGCTGTACATCGCCCGGGACACCTCGCGCAGCGCCTGGGAGCGGATGAGCGTGCTGCACATCCTCCCCCACCTGCCCGTGGTGCAGGTGGACACCCTGGCGCCCTTCCTCGAGTCGAAGGACGTGCCCACGGTGGAGGCCGCGCTCGGGGCGCTCGTGTGGCTGGACAGGCCGGAGCCGGCGCTGCCCCTGCTGTTGGAGCACCTCGACGGAGACCGGGCCCGGGTGGCCATGTATGCGATTCCCCGTGTGGCGAAGCTCGTCTCGCCCGAGACGCTCGCCGCCACGCTGGGTGCGCTGCTCTCGCGCGAGAAGCTCAAGGTAACGGTGCACAAGGAGGCGTTGCGGCTGCTCGGCACCTTCCGCTCCGCGCACAGCGTGGCATTGCTGCGCCAGCAGTGGGACAAGCCCCAGCTGCACCGGGACGTGCGCATCGCCGTGGGCCACGCCGCGCGCCAGCTGCTCGACGACCCCGCCGCCTGGGAGCTGCTGGACGCCATGGCGCGGAGCCCGGACGAGTACGTGGCCGCGAGCCTGCTCGACCCCCACCCCACGCAACTGCCCCTGGAGGCACGGCCGCGCTACGCGGCACTGGTGCTCCAGGTGTCCCGGCACCCGGAGCTCACCGTGCGCCGGAGGGCCTTCACGGTGCTCCCGGGCTGGGCCGCGGGAGTGGAGGAGCAGGTGGCGAGGGAATCGGCCGCGAGGGTGCTGGACCTGTCCGGCGGCGCCGAATGGCGGGAGGCGGCGTGGGCGCTGGTGGAAGCCACGCGCGAGGGCAAGGCCTTCGAGCAGGTGGTGGCCTGTGCCGCGCGGCTCGTCTCCGCGCCGCTGACGCCCGATGCCACGCCCGAGCGGGACGTCCCCGCGCGCCAGCGATTGAAGGGGCTGCACCAGGCGCTGCGCGGGTTGCCGCGGCCGGTGCGCCTGGGCCTGAGGGCGCGGCTCGACGAGGTGGCTCGGGTGCTCTCCCGGGATGCGTCGCTGTGGCCCGAGAGCGCCGCGCTGCGGCTGGGCAGCGTGGAGTGGCACGAGGCGCGGGCCGTCGCGGAGGTGCTGCGCGGACTGGCGGCGGAGACACGGGAGGAGCCGCTCTTCGCCCGGCGCCTCGCGGACGTGGTGGCCACGGAGGTGGAGGATCCGAGCGCCGGGTGGGAGCCCGAGACGCTGCTGGAGCTCGCGGACGCGGTGAGCGCCGAGCTGCCGCTGACGGCGGTGGTGCTCGTCTCGGTGGCGGGGCAGCGCCTGCACTGGAGGGAGGACGCGGCCCGCCGGCTGAGGGCCCTGCGCCAGCATCCGAGCGCCGCTGTCCGAGCGGACGCCTACGCCACCGTGACCGCGAACGAGTAACCATCGGCGGTCTGATGCCATCCAGGGGGGCTGACAGCTCGGCATCCCTGGTGAACAGGTACGCTACATCCAGTGGAGGCGGCGGGAATCGAAGCCGCTATGGTCGGATCCGCATTCACTCGGGACCAGAGGCCCCCCGTTTTCCCTCTGAAAATGGGGCGCCATCTGTCCGGGCGAGTCCAGGCGCGTCCGTTCGTTTTGGTCCTTTTTTGGTCCCCTTGGACCCCTCGCCGGGCGATAAGTGGCTAGCCCTTCGCCCCTCGTTTTGGCTTCTGGCGCTGATGCCATGGCCTACTAATAACGACCCGGTCACTTCCCCAGGGATAACTCCGAGGGGAAATTCTCCTCGGAGGGCGCTTGAAGCGACCGAGAGTATTAGCTCGCAGTCTTCTTCTTTGACTGAGCAGCGGGTACAGGTTTGCTTCCTGGTCGCCACTTCACATCGAACGTCGCGTTGATGAGCGCGCGCAGACTGAGCACCATCACCTCGTGCTCCAGTTCCTTCAACTCGTTGCGGTGTCGGACATCTGATACGGAGAAGCCTACATCCTGCCCCTTGATCTGGATCTTCGACTTCACCACGCCTTCGTAGTTGTAGATATCGGCTACCAGTTCGCCGATCTCCGGGTACTTCAGGTCCCAGCACACGATGCGATCTGTGATGTTGAGCGGATGGTTGAACTCGTCGTCCTTCGAGAAGGCGTATTTGTACTCCACACAGAGCAGGTTGCCATTTCGATATTGACCGCCCTCGTCCTTCAGTGCGAGCGCATCAATCCCGAGACCCGCGAAGGTCAGCGGACGAGACCAGAACTTCGAAGCCGGATTACCCTGTTCTACGAGATGCGCAAACATCGTGTAGAGCGCACCGACGAAATGCTCCTCACCAGTTTCGGGCGCGAAGAAAGGCCGCGTCTCCAATGCCGGGATTCCCTTGATGACGAATGTCTCCCGCTCGCGGAGTTCGTCGCGGAGGCGGTTGTTGTTGTTGATGTACTGGTCTTCCTTGTGGCGCGTCGTCTCACGGTTCAGACGGTCCATTAGTTGCGCCAGTACATCGCCCTCCTTCTGTTGGCGAAGCTGTTGGATGAACGTGCGCACCTGCTCGACAAACTTCACATCGCGCAATACTTGCAGACTGCTAGGCGCCAGCGCGTCCCGGTTCGTCACAAGTTCGAAGTTGCCGTTGATGATGAAAACGAAGTGCTCCATACCCTCCTGCAAGATGCTGAAGTCTCGCATGGAGGTATGATCAAGCAGAGCAGGGTAGGGGCATACGACAATTCCGTTGGACGCCAGCAACACGCCGCGAACCTCAGACAATTTGATGCCAGAGCCGCTCTTGGACTGACGCCCGAGGGACTTGTACTTCTCCAACGCGCGTCGGTGACCGTCAATCGCGAAGATGATTTGGTAGGTCCGATCCTCGTGTTTGAAGGCTGTAGCGTACCGCGCAAGAAAACGCCCCTTCCGCAATGCCTTGACCACCTGCGGTTGCTCTGGAGGCTCCTCTCCCTTGTCCTGTGGAGGCAGATATGGCCACCCCAATGGGATTTCTCGCAGCGCTCCCTTTCCCGTCTTGTCATCAACAATCCAAATCTCCATCCCGCATGCCTTGACGGACTTCAAGGATGAGCGGACGGCCTTCACGTCGCTTGGGCGGAATCCATGCTCTTTGGTGTCGATTCGACGGACATCCCCGTGCGCAGTGAAGAACCGGATGTAATTGTAGAGATAGTTGACCTCCGGTTCCTTCACCGAGAAGTATTCCGCGTGATTGTCAACCTCGAAGTCCTCGACCACGAGCATTGTGCCCTGGGTGAACTCCGTACGGAAGAAGTCTTCTCCGAGCGCTTCAAGAATCGCACTGGTCCGCTCATCAGCGTCCACCAATATCTGGTCGCGAAGCACGAGCCAAGGGGTCTCGGTCTGGGTTGCCGTCAGATCATAGGTGATATCCAGCGTCGTCTTGGGATTGTCGACCGTCTTCCAGCGCCATTTTTTCTCGTCAGCGCAGCGGGTGATGACAGAGAATCGGCGCGAAGCGAAACAGAGCTTAGAGCCCTGGCATTTGTAGCCGATTTGTTCTCCCTTGGTCTTGGTCCCCTTTCCAATCGAAAAAAAGGCTCGGTACGGCTCAATGTCGTTCAACTTATCCTTCTCGGCTTCGGACAGTCCTTTCCCGTTGTCGAAGAAGAGCAAGCCCTTCTTCTGGATCAGGGGGAAGACGAGGATGCGATTGGCTCCAGCATCATAAGAGTTGGAGATCAGTTCGCGCACGAGTTCGCAGGGATTCGCCCGGTTGACGGAAATCTCACGCAAGGTGTGCTGAAATGACTGGACGGGAGTAAGGGGCGCCATAATTCGTTCTCAGGAAGGCTCAATAGGAAGGTTCAGTGGGTACAGTGTCGCTTGCTGCCCCTCTCTGGGCAAGCGTCCCACGTAGGTACTCGCGGGGCCGGGGTGGCTGCCATGGCCGCCACTGGCCCGTGCTCCGATGATCTTGGTTCTGCCCGCACCGGCCCGAGCTTCGCCTGCCGTGCCCTGGTGGCTGCCACCGCCCCGAGCACCGTTGACCCGAGTACCGGCCTCGCCTGCCGGGCCCTGGCACCCTCCACCGGCCCGTGCTTCGGGCATCTCGATACGCAGGGCCCGGGGTGCCTGCCATGGCCGCCACCGGCTCGAGCTTCGGCGGCCGGGCCCTGGGGCTGCCACCACCCTGGGCACCGTTGATCCGAGTACCGGCCTCGCCTGCCAGGCCCTGGTGGCCTCCACCGGGCCCAAGGTGCCCGCCGTGGCTGCCGTGCTGCCCTGGAGGCCTCCACCGGCCCGAGCTTCGGCTGCCGGGCTGCCCTGGTGGCCTCCACGGGGCCCGAGGTGCCCGCCGTGGCTGCCCGGCTGCCCTGGTGGCCTCCACGGGGCCCGAGGTGCCCGCCATGGCTGCCGTGCTGCCCTGGTGGCCTCCACCGCCACGAGCTTCGGCTGCCGGGCCCTGGTGGCCTGCCCTGGTGCCTCCACCGGGCCCGAGGTGCTCGCCGTGGCTGCCGTGCTGCCCTGGTGGCCTCCACCGCCCCGAGTTTCGGCTGCCGGGCCCTGGTGGCCTGCCCTGGTGCCTCCACCGGGGCCCGAGCTTCGCCTGCCCGGCCCTGGCGCGCTCTTCTCAAGATCAACCGCCGCGTTTGTCCCGCTTGCTCCCCCTCCGCTTGTCAGGCGCGGCGGGCTCCGTGCGTGGTCGGCTGCGCTTGCTGGACGGTGCCGGGCGGGCTGCTTCCAGCGGCCCCGCATCATCGTCGGCAGGGTCTAGGGCCCATGTACCCTCTTCCCAGCGTTTCAACGCCTGGGATGCTTCAAAAGGGACCAGTCCTTTGCCCTTCGCTGCTTCCTCCAAAACCGCTTTGGCTTCCGCCGTGCGATGGCGCAACAGCAGCGCCGCCGCCGCCACACGCACGTCCATTCGCGGATGCGTGAAGAGCACCGCGAGCGCATCCCGTCCGGTGTCACCATGAGCCCGCAGTTTGTCAAACACGGCTAAGCACTGATCAACGTGCTTGTTCGCTGTCTTGGAATCGCCCCGCCAAGCCGCCTCGGTTTCTGCCTGTACATGCCGCGCAAACTCCGCCACAAGACCTTGCAAATCAATCATGGCCAAATGCCGTTTCTGACGTTCTGAATGGCCAGCAGGCCAAATTCCCGTTGCGCCTCATAGGACTGAGTGCTGAGCCACTGCCGCACCGTCAGAATCCTTGAACCCGTAATCCTAAGCATCTTTCTAGAAAAGAGAGCACTAACCCGTGTGTGAAGCGCCTTGTCTAGTGCGATGACATTCTCGGTATTGTGCAGGGACTCGCCCCCAGACCGCTTCGCGTTGCCCGGAGTCTGCTCCACGATGTGATGCCATTCCTTTCCGGGGCCCGCATTCCCCATAGCTGACTTGAAGCCATCAAACGACCCCCACGCCCTGTGTCCGTTCGGCAGGAGCTTACCCCGACTCGGCGCAGGACTCCCAGCACCAACGCCCCGGGCAGCCATGGCCACGGCATGAGGCGCCAACACCACGCGGATCGTCCCCTCTGGCACAGAGACAATAAGGCGCTCGGCTCCGGTTGCCGTCTCCAGCAGGCCCAACCCGGTACGAGTCGCGACTCTCTCCGACGCTTGCGTGAATCCGGGAAGCTTCGGGGCCTTGGAAGCAAGGGCCAGGATTGATCCAAAGTCCGTAGGAGAGGTTTTGAAGAGGGGGAGAGCAAGTCCAGACAATCTCAGACAAAGAGGGGGCATCCCTCCGGACGGCGCTTGAAAGAAGGGCGCCGTGGAAGGACAGCAGTGAGGTGCACAGGCCGAACAGCCGGGGGAGAAGAGGCGCGGGAGGCCGGAGCGGAAACAGCTGGCGG
>NZ_DBNGVP010000150.1:0-63185 GCF_057119385.1 Archangium sp.
ACACTCAGCGCGGCGCGCGCAGCAGATCGACGATCCGCTGGGCGTCGGCGACGCGAAAGCGATACTCGACACGCCCGGAGTACCCCTCGGCGAGGACGCCGGCATCGAACGCGAGACACAGCAGCGAAGGCTGCTGTGCGCTCACCTCCATGCGCGACGGCCGAGGATCGTCGCGAGTGAGGTTGATGATGCGCCGGCCGAAGGCATACGCGACGAGGCGGCGCTGGGTGACAACCAGCCGGGCCTAGCGCGAGTTCTTGGTGAGCGCCGCCAGGAACTCGCCGTTGGAGTGCGTCTCGCGAACCTTCTTGATGAGGAGCTCGATGGCAGCCGAAGGCTCGAGGCTGTGCAGCACGCCGCGGAGCTTCCAGACCGCGGCTGCCTCGGCCGGATCCATGAGCAGCTCCTCCTTGCGGGTGCCGGTCGCCTCGATGTCGATGGCCGGAAAGATGCGCTTGTCGGCCAGCTTGCGGTCGAGGCGAATCTCCATGTTGCCCGTGCCCTTGAACTCCTCGAAGATGACCTCGTCCATGCGGCTGCCCGTGTCGATGAGCGCCGTGCCCACGATGGTCAGGCTGCCGGCCTCCTCGGTGGCGCGCGCCGCGCCGAAGATGCGCTTGGGCCGCTCCAGCGCGCGGCTGTCCACGCCGCCCGACAGCGTCCGGCCCGAGTTGTCCACTTCCTTGTTGTAGGCGCGCGCCAGCCGCGTGATGGAGTCCAGGAGGATCATCACGTCCTTGCCGCTCTCCACCAGCCGCCGCGCCCGCTCCAGCGCCAGCTCGGCCACCTTGAGGTGATCTCCCGTCGGCCGGTCCGAGCTCGAGGCCAGCACCTCGGCCTTGATGCTGCGGCGCATGTCCGTCACCTCTTCCGGGCGCTCGTCGATGAGCAGCACCATGAGGTGGATCTCCGGGTGGTTGGACACCACCGCCTGGGCAATCCGCTGCAGCATGATCGTCTTGCCCGTCTTCGGCGGCGCGACGATGAGGGCGCGCTGGCCCTTGCCGATGGGGGCGATGAGATCCAACACCCGCGTCACCATCTCGCGGTGGCCGTTCTCCATCTTGATGCGCTCCACTGGATCCACGGAGGTGAGGTCCGCGAAGTGGGGCAGCCGGCCCACCTGCTCCAGCGGGCGGCCGTCCACCTGCTCCACGCGCTGGATGAGACCCTTGTTGCCCTTGGTCTGCGCGAGCGCGTTGAGGTACTGGCCCGGACGCAGCCGGAGCTTCTGCACCAGGTTCTTCGGAATCTCCGCGTCGTCCGGCGAGGGTAGCAGGTTGCGCTTGAGCTGCCGCAGGTAGGCGTTGGGGCCCTTCACCTCGGTGTCGAGCACGCCCTCCACCGGCGCCAGCGAGGGCTGGGGCGCCGGCTGATGCTGCCTCGGCTGCCCACCCCCCGGGTGGTGCGCGTGCGCGTGCTGTGGCGGGCCTTGCGGCGGCGGCGGCTGCTGGGCCTGCTGCTGCTGCGCCATCCGCTGCTGGTACTGCTGCAGCTCCTGGGGCGTGAGGAACACCTGCTGCTGCTGGCCGTCCGGGCCGGCCACCATGCGGTAGGCCTGCCCTTCCGGGGTGAACTGCACCTGGGCACCCCGGCGGCGGCGGCGGCGGCGGCGGCGGCGGCCTCCACCCTGGCCGGGCGGGCCACCCGCGGGCTGTCCCGCTCCGGGGGCCGAGCCTTCGCCCTCGTCGGGGCCGTCATCGCCCTCGTCATCGCCTTCGTCCATGTCCGGGGGTGACTCGGCACGGGCGGCCATGGGGGTCGGGAGGTCTCGGGGATCGCGGTTGTCGGTTTCGCTCATGGTCTACGGAGTTCGGCGCGTCCCCTGGGAAGAAGTCCCCGGCCGGAGGCGCACGAGGTACGGCGGTCTGTGGGACAGAAGCCCGACGCGGGGTCTTGGGGACAGCTCGCGCCTGGCACGAGCCACCCGCCGACCGAACCGCCGGCCCCTGGAGCGTCCCGGCGGCCTGATGGCCCACCGGAAAGCGCTCCACAACATTAACAGAGGACCCGCCGGGTGCCCGGAGAATTTCGCTTCCCGTGTCCTCCTGGAGACGTCAGCGGACCCTCAGCGTGTAGGGCTGGACGGCCTTCAGTCCCGGCTCCAGCACCCAGGCCCCGTCCAGGCCCGCCTCGCGCACGAGCGCCTGCACCCCTGGCGGGAGGGCGGGTTGCACCACCGGCCCCAGGTTCAGCTCCGGAAGGGCCTCCGCGTCCACCCCGGGCTCTCCCCCCAGCGAGGAGAACAGCCCGTGCGCCTCGCCCTCCACCACCAGGTCCAACTCCTCTCCGGTGGGCACTCCGGCCCGCTTGCGCGCCGCCTCCACCGCGTCCACCAGGCCCCCCAGCCCGTCCACCAGTCCGCGCTCCTTCGCCGCGGAGCCCGCCCACACCCGTCCCCGGGCGATGGCATCCACCCTGGCCTTGTCCAGCTTCCGCTCCACGGAGACCTGGGTGATGAAGTCGTCGTAGGCCGAGTCCACCCAGGCCTGCACCGCCTTCTGTTCCGCCTCCGTCCACGGCCGCCACGAGTCGAGCACGTCGGCCATGGGCGAGCGGCTGATGGTCTCCTGGTTCACCCCCAGCTTGTCGCCCAGCAGGCCGCGCAGCGCGGGCTTGAAGTAGAAGACGCCGATGCTCCCCGTCAGGGTGGTGGGCGAGGCCCAGATCTCATCCGCGGCCATGGCGGCGTAGTAGCCGCCCGAGGCCGCCACGTCCCCCATGGAGGCGATGACGGGCTTGTGCTTCTTCGCCTCCAACACGGCGCGGTACATCAACTCCGAGGCCAGGATGTCCCCGCCGCCCGAGTCCACCCGCAGCACGATGGCGGCCACCTTCGGATCCCTCTGGGCCCGCTCCAGGGCGAGCGCCACCGTCTCCGCGCCGGCGATCGCCTCGCCCCCCACCAACGGCGGCTTGCGGCTCTTGCCTCCGGAGATGGTGCCCACCACCGGCACCACGGCGATGCGGCGGCGCCCCGTCCAGCGGCGCTCCCGCTCGTCCTTCGGCGAGTAGGTGGGATCGTACGCGGCCCCGGGCATCAGCTTCTTCAGCTTGTCCTCCAGCTCCTCGGGCAGCAGCACCCCGTCCACCAGTCCGAAATCCCTGGCCCGGGTGGCGGTGAGGATGCCGGCGCCCCAGGCCTCCCGGAGGCGCTCGGGGGTGATGCGGCGCGCCTTCGTCACCGCCGCCACGTCATGCGCCATCTGGTTGTCCAGGTAGGCCTCGACGGTCTCCCGCTGGGCGGGGCTCATGTCGCTGCGGGTGAGCTGCTCGGGGGCCGTCTTGTACTCGCCCACGCGCGCCACGTCCCAGGTGACGCCCAGCTTCTCCATCGTCCCGCCCAGGGACACGACGTGGACGGCCAGGCCGTTGATGAGCAGGGACGAGGAGGGCAGCGCGTACACCTCGTCCGCCGCCGAGCCCACGAAGTACTCCAGGTCATTCACGCTGTAGAGCACCGTCAGCACCTTCTTGCCGGCCGCGCGCATCCGCAGCACCGCCTGGTGCAGCTCCTCGGCCTTGCCCCAGTCCACGCCGGGCAGGCCGGACACCTTCAGCACCACGCCCTTCAGCCGGGGATCCTTCGTGGCCTCGTCCATCCACCGCGCCAGCCGCAGGTACGGGTCCGGCTCGGAGAAGCCGAGCAGCGACAGGGTTCCGCCCCGCTCTCTCAGCTCGTCATCCAGGTCCAGCATGGCCACCGTGCCCCCGCCGAAGTCCAGGGCCGGGTACTTCTGGCTGGAGAGCCGCACCGCCACCACATGGTCCATCCCGCCGCCCTCGGCGCCGCCACCCGCGTAGGTGAGGCCGAAGCGCGAGCTGTCCAGCGTGGCGGCCAGTTGCAGCGCCAGGGTGCGGTCGCCCCCGAGCCCATGCGACAGGCCCGCGCCCAGTCCGAAGCCGGGCACGACGGCGGCCTGCACCGTGTACGTGAGGCGCCCTTCGTCCCAGGCGCCCTCGGAAGCGAGGTAGTCCGCGCCCAACGTCACGCGCTCGCCGAAGGGCCGTACGCCCACGGCGAGGTTGTAGCGGCGGGGCAGGGTGAAGGGCCCCTCCATGGGGGCGTTCACATCCTTCACCACCGCAGCCACGGAGAGGAAGCGCGTGGGACGCACCGTGAGGCCCAGGTCGAAGCCGGACAGCCTGTCCAGCGAGGCGTCGCGCGAGGAGAGGGTGTGGTAGCCCACGCCCAGCGACAGCCTCCGCGAGCCGAGCGCCAGGCCGAAGGACGTCTTGCGGTAGTCCGGCAGCCCGCGTCCGCGCATCCACTCCATGCTGACGCCGGCACCCAGTCCGCCCAGCGTCGTGCCCAGGTAGACGCCGTCACCCAACTGGTCCCGCACCAGGTTGCGCTCGTGCAGGTAGAAGAGCTGCGCGGGCCCGACGAAGCGCAGGCCCGCCGGGTTGACGGAGAGCGCGGTGGCCTCGTCCACCAGCGCGGCGGAGGTGGGCGGCAGCGTCACCCCGCGCGGCGGCGAGGCGGGTTGGACGATGAGCCCCGTCTGTGCGAGCGCGAGGCCGGGGAGCAACAGCATCAGCGAGAGGGCACGCATGGCCCTCCGACTCTAGGCGCCGCGCTCCCGGGTACAAGCGCCGTGACTCACCAATCTTCGGTACCGTTCACTCCCTCCAGCGGATCGCCTTTCTTGGCCTTCTTCTCCTGGTCGCGCCGCTTGCCGCCACGGTCCTCGCGGTTCCACTCCTCCATGCCGTGGTTGTTCTCCAGTGGATCCGAGGACTTCACCCGCTTCTCCGTGCCGCCCTCGGCATTGTTCAGCAGGTGATTGACCAGCCGGGCCATCTCCGACTTGAGCTGGCCGAACTCGTCGCCCTGCAGCACCACGCGCCGCACGCCGAGCCGCTTGCCGTCCTTCATGTCGAAGAAGCCCAGCACCAGCTCCGTGGTGCCGCTGTCCGGAATGTCGCGCACCGTGCCCACGAAGCCCCGCTCCAGCCCGAGCGCCTTGCCCAGCCCGGCCACCGCCTGGCTGGAGGTCACGTTGGCGCGCATCACCTCGCTGGCCACCGAGTCCAGCCGGGCGTCATAGGCCTTGTAGTCGTCCGTGGGCTGCAGCGCGGCGCTCGCCTCCACGTCTTCCGGGCTCACCTCGAGCAGCTGCCCGTAGATGCGGAAGCCGGGGCGCTCCAGGCGCAGCAGGTGCTTGCCCACCGGCAGCGTGGACACCGTCAGCGGCGTGTAGCCCTTGAACTCGTTGTCGATGTAGACGCGCGCCCCGGCCGGGCGGGACTTCACCGTGGCCCCTCCGCGCAGCGCCGCGTGCACGCCCGTGGCCACCTGCACCCGGAGCGAGATGAAGTCGCGGCTGTAGCGCTTGGTGTCCAGCTCGTAGGTGGGGTTGAGCGCCATCAGATCCAACAGCGCCAGCTTCGTCTCCTCCACGTCACCGCGCTGGTACATCACCGCGGCGTAGAGCGCGGTGGCGTCACACAGCGGATTGCAGGAGGCCGTCATCGCCGGAGCCGCCTTCTGCAGCTCCTTCAGCGTGGCGCGGATCTTCAGCTCCGCCTCCTCGTACTGCTTCTTGTCGAAGGCGGCGAGGCTCTCCTCGTACCCCTGCTTGCCGCGCTTGAGCGCGACGAGCGCCTCGTCATCCTGCGGCAGGCCGAAGAGATCCTCGGGCTTGCGCAGGGTGTAGCCCTGGAACTCGGCCAGGGCCTCGTTCATGTAGCTCTCCATCTTCGGGCCGCTCGACTCGGCCGTGGGGTCCATGGGGACGAGGAGCGAGGTGATGCGCTGGGGCTTGGGAGGCGGGGGAGCCGCCAGCGCGAGGGAGGGGAGCAGCAGAAGCACAAGGGCTTTCATGACGTGGTCCTCGAGGAAGGGCCGTGGGGAGCGCTACCAACCAGCACCGAAGTTGCCGAGCCGGGCGCCCAGGGGTTTCTGGGGCTGGGATGCCAGCAGGATGCCCGCCGTGGTGGCCGCCGCCACGCCGCCCACCGCCGCCCAGAACCAGGGCTTCTTCATCACCGCGGGCAGCGCCACGGGCAGTGAGGGGCCGGGCACGTGTTGGCCGGTGAGGAAGGCATGCACCTGACGCACGGCGTCCTCGCGGCTACGGGGATCCTCTGGATGGAGCTTCACGCCGCGCAGGCGGTTCTTCTGCCGCACGTCCCAGGCATACAGCACGGCCTCGGCGCGGCCCCGGCGATCCTGCTCCACCCGGGCGAGCACCACATAGCGCGCGCCGAGCTTCTCGCCGAGCTCCGCCACTCCGGCTGGGAGCGTGTCGGACGTGAGGGCGCGGGAGGTGGACACGTCGGCGGCCAGGCGCCGTGCCTCGGCCAGGGCGGGGGTGGGCTCCAGCGTGGGGCGCAGCTCGCCGCGCTGGGAGGGCGCCACCGGCTGGAAGACGCCGAAGGGGACGTAACCGGGAAGGGTGAGCACCACGGGGTGGGGGCCGGGCGCGAGCTCCACGTCCTTCAGCGGCGTGGTGCCGAGGTTCTCGCCCTTCATCAACACCTGCGCACCGGAGGGCACCGAGTCGATGGTGAGCGTGCCGCGCGGCTGTTGGGAGAGGGCCACCTTCGCGGCGTCGAAGGCCTCGTGCACGTCCTGCCCGAAGAGCTCGGACTCGGGCTGGAGGGAGGGCGCCACGAGCTGTGCCCGGGTGAAGGCTTCCTGGGCCCCGGTGGTGTCTCCGTTGAGCAGCCGCGAGGCACCCAGGAACACGTAGACGCGGGCCAGCCGCTCCGGCTTCGTCTCCACCGGGTAGCGCTCGTAGAAGGCCGCCGCCTCGGTGAACTTCTTCGCCGCGGCCTCCGGGTCCAGGTTGTCGTAGAAGCCCTTGCCCTCATCGAAGAGGGCGTCGCCCTGCTGAAGGGACGCGGGGGGCGGAGGCGGGAAGAGGGCCGCGAGGTCCACCAGCCGCACCTCCGTCCGGGCGCCGAGCGCGGCACGCAGGTCGGTCTCGACGCGGGCGGCGGACGGGGTGGCGTCCGGCTTCGAGGGGACGGCCAGCACCGCGACGCTGCCCGACCAGGTGGGGGGCGCGGGCTGGAGGGCGGGCGCCGGAGCCGGAGCCGCGGGAGCGGCTTCCACGGGAGCGGCGGGGGCCGGTGCGAGCGTCGTCCGGGGGGCCACGGGCGCATCCGCGGCCGGAGGGGGCTCCTCGCTGGCGGGAGTCTCGGTGGACTCCCCGGCGGGGGCGCTCTGCTCGGCGGCGGGCGTCTTCTTCTTCTTCGCCTTGCGGGCCGAGGCGGACGAACCACGGCGGGGCGCGGCCTCGGTGATACCGGAGGCCGTGCCCAGCAGCAGCGCGAGCGAAAGGGCGAGGGGGGTCTTCAGTCGCACGGGGCACGATGCTAACCGAGCCAGGGGCCCGTGCACCATGCCCCGGCCGGGGCCCCTCGGCTCCTACACGTCCAGGTCCTCGACCTCGTTGGCGCTCTCCATGATGAACTTGAAGCGCGCGCTGACGTCCCGGCCCATCAAGTCATTGATGACCTGATCGGTGAGGAGCGGGTTGTCGATGGTCACCTTCAGGCTCTGGCGGAGCTTCGGATCCAGCGTGGTCTCCTTCAGCTCGTCCGGCGTCATCTCGCCCAGACCCTTGAAGCGCATGACGCTGGGCTTGGCGTTGCCCTTGGTCTTCTCGCGGATGATCCGATCCCGGTGGACCTCGTCGAGCGCCCAGTACGTCTCCTTGCCGATGTCCACCCGGAAGAGGGGCGGCTGGGCGAGGTAGATGTGGCCGTGCTCGATGAGCGGGCGCAGGTGCCGGTAGAAGAAGGTGAGCAGCAGCGTGGCGATGTGGTTGCCGTCGCTGTCGGCGTCCATCATCAGGAAGATGCGGCCGTAGCGCAGCTTGGTGATGTCGAAGTCACTGCCGATGCCACAGCCCAGGGCGCTGACGATGTCCGTGAGCTCCTTGTTGCCCACCACCTTGTCGGTGGATGCCTGCTCGGCGTTGAGCACCTTGCCGCGCAGCGGCAGCACGGCCTGGGTGCGCCGGTCGCGGCCCTGCTTGGCGCTGCCACCTGCGGAGTCACCTTCCACGAGGAACAGCTCACTCTGTGCCGGATCGGTCGAGGAGCAGTCCGCCAGCTTGCCCGGCAGGTTGAGCCGGTGGCTGACGGCCGTCTTGCGGCTGATGGCCTGGGAGGCGGCCCGGCTGGCCTCGCGGGCGCGGGCGGCCAGCGTGATGCGGGCCACCACCGACTCGGCGATGGACTTGTTGTCGTTGAGCCACTTCTCCAGCGCGGGGCGGATGACGCCGTCCACCTGGGCCGAGGTCTCCGGGTTGTTGAGGCGCCCCTTCGTCTGGCCCTGGAACTGCGGCTCCACCACGTACGTGGAGAGGATGGCCGTCACGCCCTCGCGGATGTCTTCCGCGGTGAGCGTGACGCCCTTGGGCGTGATTTCGTGCGTCTCCATGTAGTTGCGCACCGCCTTCACCACGGCGCTGCGCAGCCCCGCCTCGTGCGTACCGCCCAGGGGCGTGGGGATGCCGTTGACGTACGAGCGGATGTGCTCGTCCGTGGCCTCCGTCCACACCAGCGCGGCCTCCAGGCGCACCCCGTTGTCACGCGAGTGGTAGAAGATGGCCGTGCTGCCCGAGGGCACCACCGGCTTGCCGCGCTCGCCCACCACCTTGGACAGGTACTCGGCGATGCCGCCGTCGTGCTTGAACTCCTCCTTCACGTGCGGGGTGGCCGTCTCGTCCTTCCAGATGACGGTCATGCCCTTGTGGAGGTAGCTCTTCGCCTCGAGCCGCTCGCGGATGAGCTTCGCGTCGAACTTGAGCTTCTCGCCGAAGATCTCCGGATCCGGCTCGAAGGTCGTCGACGTGCCGGTGCCCCGGGCGGGCCCTTCCGGCTTGAGCTGGCTGGTGGGCTTGCCCTTGCTGTACGTCTGCACGTGGCGCTTGCCGTCGCGCTTGATCTCCACGACGAGCTTGCGCGAGAGGGCGTTCACCACCGAGCTGCCCACGCCGTGCAGACCGCCCGAGTGGATGTAGTTGCCCTGCTCGAACTTACCGCCCGCGTGCAGCGTGGTGAGGATGATCTCCACCGCGGGCTTCTTGAACTTGGGCATGATGTCGATGGGGATGCCTCGCCCATCGTCCACCACCGTGATGGTGCGGCTGTCCTTGTGGAGCGTGACTTCCACGGTGGACGCATAGCCGTTGATGACCTCGTCCACCGAGTTGTCGAGGATCTCCCACAGCAGGTGGTGATAGCCCGTGCCGTCGGTGCCGCCGATGTACATCGCCGGGCGCTTGCGGACCGGCTCCAGGCCCTCGAGGACCTGGATGTCCGCGCCCGTATAGGTCGTCTTCTTGGTCGTCGCCATGACAGTCTCCGGCTAGTCCTTCTTCTGCTCCGGCAGCGGGATGTAGAGGGGCGCACGCGCCACCTCCTTCACCGCGTCCTTGCGCGACATCTCGTGGCCCTTGCCACCGCGGCCCGTCACTTCGAAGCGGCCCGTGTGGAGGACGAGCTTGCGGCCCTTCTGGGTCTCGAAGGCGACCCCCGCCTCCTTGTTGCCCTGGGGGGCCACCACGAAGTCCACCACCCGGTCGCCCTCGTCCACCTTGATGACGGTGACGCCCTTGCCCGGGCCGGCCAGCTCGTTGATCTCCGCCACCTTGCACACCAGGGCGGCGGTCCGCTCGGTAAGCACGCCCACCAGGTCCTTGTCCTCCACCGGCTGCACGCCGACGATCTCATCGCCCTCGCCCGTCTTGGCGTAGCGGCGCCCGGCGCGGGTGGAGAGCTCCAGGTGCGGGGCCAGCGGGAAGCGCATGCCCATGCCCAGCTTCGTGACTCCCAGCAGCTTCTCCGGGCGCCACAGGCGGGTGTCGAGCGACAGCGCGGCGACAATCCGCTCGCCGTCGTCGAACTTGAACAGCTTCTGCACCGGGTCGCCGTACCCCGTGGAGGCCGGCACGTCGTTGAAGCGCGTGACGTAGGCGGTGCCGAAGTTGCTGAAGAGCACCAGGTTCGCCCTCAGGCTGCCGGCGAGCACCGTCATCACCGCATCGCCCTCGCGCAGACGGGTGGAGGCGGGATCCTTCACCTCGCGCACGCGCTTGATCCACCCATCGCGGGTGATGACGACGTGGGCGTCCTCGTCCGCGATGAGCGCCTCGGCGTCGAAGGTCATCTCCTCGGCGCCGCCGCGGCTCACCTTGGTGCGGCGCTTCTGCATGCCGTAGGCGGCCTTCACCTCGGCCAGCTCGTCCTTCACCGTGCCCCACAGCCGCGACTCGCTCTTGAGCAGCGACTCCAGGTCCTTGATCTGCTTGCGCTTCTCCTTCAGCTCGTTCTGGACCACGAGGATTTCCAGGCGGGCCAGCTTGTAGAGCTTCATCTCCAGGATGGCGTCCACCTGGATCTCATCGAGCTTGAAGCGGGCAATCAGCTTCTTGGCGGCGTCCTGCTTGCCCTCGGAGGCGCGGATGATGCGGATCATCTCGTCCAGGGCGTCGTAGACCTTCTCGAAGCCCTCGAGGATGTGGACGCGCTTCTTCAGCTCGTCGAGCTGGTACTGGATGCGCCGCTTGATGACCAGCAGGCGGAAGTCCAGGAAGTACTGGAGGATCTCCTTGAGCCCCAGGCGCTTGGGGGTGCCGACCTCGGGGTTCTCCGGGTTGGGCACGAGGCAGGTGAGGTTGACGTTGAAGTTCGTCTGGAGCGGCGTGTTCTTGTACAGGTACGCCATGGCCAGCTCGTGGCTGGCGTCCTTCTTGAGCTCCAGGACGATGCGCACGTCCTTGGTGGACTCGTCGCGCACGTCCACGATGAGCGGCAGCTTGCGCTCGCGGACGATCTCCCCGAACTTGGCCACCAGCGTGGACTTGTTCACCGTGTAGGGGATGGACGTGATGACGATCTGCTGGCCACCGCGCTTGAGCTCCTCCAACTCGTACTCGCCGCGCAGACGCACGCTGCCCTGGCCGGTCTCGTAGATCTCCTGCAGCTCCTTCTGGGAGTTGAGGATTTCACCGCCGGTGGGGAAGTCGGGACCCTTGACCCACTTGAGCAGCTGCTTGACGGTGAGGTTGCTGTCGTCCACGAGCGCGGTGAGCGCGTCGCACAGCTCCGCCAGGTGATGGGGCGGGATGTTGGTGGCCATGCCCACGGCGATGCCCGTGGTGCCGTTCATCAGCAGGTGGGGAACGCGCGAGGGAAGGACGATGGGCTCGGTGCGCGTGCCGTCGTAGTTGGGCCGGAAGTCCACCGTCTTCTGGCTCAGCTCGTTGAGGAGCTCGTCGGAGAGCTTCTCGAGGCGGCACTCGGTGTAACGGTAGGCGGCGGCGGCGTCGCCATCGAGCGAGCCGAAGTTGCCGTGGCCGTCCACGAGGGGGTAGCGCAGGGAGAAGTCCTGCGCCATGCGCACGAGTGCATCGTAGATGGCGGTGTCGCCGTGCGGGTGGTAGGGGCCCATGATGGCGCCGACGACCTGGGCGCACTTCTTGTACTTGGCGTCGTGCGTGAGGTTCAGGTCGTTCCACATGCCGTAGAGGATGCGGCGCTGAACCGGCTTGAGGCCGTCACGCACGTCGGGCAGGGCGCGCGAGGTGATGACGGAGAGGGCGTAGTTGAGGTAGCGGCGGCGGGCCTCATCGGCGAGCGCGGCGGGCGTGGCACCACCGCCACCGCCTCCCGCGGCCGAGGCGGTGCCATCGCCACCGCCACCCGAGGCCCCCTGCTTCTTCCGCGTCTTGTTATCCGCTTGTGCGAGCATGCTCATGTGTTCAGGTCAGGACCGTCCGTATCCCTCTGGAACGCGGGGCGCGGCTCGCGCACTCCGGGCCCGGGACGGAAGGTGATGAGCCGGCGGGAGTAGCACGGCCCACTGTGAAAGGGAACAAATTCGAGGGGTTGCGACGCCTCGGGGGTGGGGTTTCTATACATATGTTCAGGTTTTGGGGCCAGGAAATCGGGTCATGGAGGGCCTCGAAGGTGGGGTCGCCGCGCTCGCCTGCCTGGGTTGGGACCGGGACGACGGGTGGGCTCGGAGCCGTACGGAGGGTGGGAGGAGGAACCCGCCTGGAGGGCATGGACCCGCCTCCCACGGCATGGGCGGATACTGCCTCGGGGGTCTGACACAACCTGCGTGGTTCACCCACCCGGCAGGACATCAGGCGAGCGGAAGAGCGTGAGCATGGGCCTTCCGCCCTCCTGCCGAGGATGTGTGCTCCGTCTCCCTTCCGTCTCCCTGAGAGCTCGCCGCGCGCCTACTT
Organism: Archangium sp.; assembly: GCF_057119385.1. NCBI lineage: Bacteria > Pseudomonadati > Myxococcota > Myxococcia > Myxococcales > Archangiaceae > Archangium > Archangium sp. The sequence goes on from NZ_DBNGVP010000150.1 coordinate 12,213, forward strand.
GCTCTCGCCCCCGACGCGCCGACCGCCCTGGCGTGCCGTTCCCCAGCCGCCGCGGCGGAAGATCATCACCTTGCTGTTCGCACTGCCGCTGAGCATGCCGGGGAGGGTGGCCTGGACCGCCTTGCCGCCGGGCGGGTGATACACGACGCGCGCCTTGCGTCCCGAGGGCACGTTGTTGCTCGCGTCGATGAGCAGGAACACGGTGTTGTCCTCGATGTGGACGCGGTCCGGGTCGCGCAGGTGATCCAACTCGGCGATCAACTCCCCCTGCTCGAGGGTGCGGGCTCCGTCCGCGAGCTGCCTCACCTTCACGCGCACGTAATGGTCCGAGCTCGCGCCGGACATGTCGCGCGTGCCCTGGACGATGATGGCCAGGTCCGCGCCATTCTCGGGGGCCTTGTCGGAGAGCTTCAGGCCCGAGCGGGGGTTGGCATCCGTGTCGAGCAGGAGGGTCGCGTTGGCGCAGCGCGAGCCGCACTCCTGGCCGAACGGGGGCTTCTGGAAGCGCAGCCGCAGCGCGAAGTCACCGCCCTGGGGGCCCACCGTCGCGTCCACCACGACGGGACGCTCCTCGTCCGCCGAGGGCGTATGGCGGAAGGTGGCCCGGTCCTTGGCCATGGCGCTCGTGGCGAGCAGGGTGAGGGCCAGGGGGAGCAGCGGTCTCTTCAAGGGCGTCTCCTCGACGGGGGAAGGGGGCCGCATTCAAATGCGAAGCGCTGTTCCTCCTCAAGGGCTGCCCCCCGGCCCGCCCGTGGCGCATAGAATGGAGGGCCGGACGCCGTGATGCAGTGCGCCGCCTGGAGGATGCCGATGGAAGCTCTGTACGTGCGCCAGTTGAAGCTCGGGACGATGGACAACTTCGTGTACCTGGTGGGCCCGAAGGACTCGGACGAGGTGTTGGTGGTGGACCCCGCGTGGGACGTGCCCGCCATCGAGAAGGCCCTCGTGGAGGACGGCAAGCGCCTGGTGGGCGCCTTCGTCTCGCACTGCCACGGAGACCACACCAACGGCATCCCCGAGCTGCTCTCGAAGCATGACGTCCCCGTGTACGCCCAGCGCGCGGAGGTGGACTTCTCGGCGGACCTGCGCGATCTGGCGTCGGGGGCGCTGCGGCCGCTCGGGCCGGGGGACACCCTCACGGTGGGCGGACGGAACTTCCAGGCCCTGCACACCCCCGGGCATACCCCGGGCTCGCACTGCCTGCTGGCCCAGGACGCGCTGGTGTCGGGCGACACCGTCTTCATCAACGGCTGCGGGCGGTGTGACATGCGCGGGGGAGACCCGGAGGCGATGTACCGCTCGCTGTCCCAGGTGCTGCTCAAGGTGCCGGACAGCACCCGGCTCTTCCCCGGGCATGACTACGCGAGCGTGCCGGTGGCGGCCATGAGCGACGTGCGCCAGCACAACCCGTACTTCGCCTTCCCGGACGTGGCCTCCTTCGTGGCCTACCGGATGCGCCCGAGGCGCTGAGCGCCCCTAGCGGCGGCCGGAGAGCAGCGAGCTGCCCAGGCCCTCGGGTTTCGCGGCGCGCAGGGACCAGCGGGCGAAGAGGCCGAGCAGCGCGAGCGAGGCGAACGACCAGATCGCGGCCCAAGCCCACGAGGGCAGGGGAGTGAGGTGGGCGAGCCGGGCCGCGTCGCTGACGGAGTGGGCGGCGCCCTTCCACAGCTCCGAGCGCAGATCGACCGCCACGTAGAGGGCGGAGAAGGCGGCGAGCAGGAGGTTGAGCATGTCCACGCCCCCATCCGGGAGGTACTTCGCCGCGAGCCCCAGCACGAGCGCGGTGCCCAGGCAGAAGGCCAGGGTGATGCCGTCGCCCGCGTAGAGGACGCCCATGACGGCGAGGCCCCCGCACGCGGTGACGAGCACGAGGCGGCGCATCCGGAAGCGGTAGGTGGCCAGCAGCAGGAAGGCTCCGGCGAGCGCGCTGCCCACGTAGCCGGCGGAGTACACGGCCACCTGCGCCATCAGGCCCTGGGGCAGGTGGGACAGGCAGGCCCCCGAATCGGCCGCCGCCAGCGTGACGCGGTCCACCGCGCCTCCGGCCAGCAGGGTGGCGAGTGCGTGACCGCCCTCGTGCATCATCACCACCAGCAACTTCAGGGGCCACACCACGGGGGAGTCCCAGAAGTACCAGCCCGCGCCCAGGAGCACGAGCAGAAGGGCCACCCGGCCAGAGTCCAACTTGGAGCCGCTCGAGGTCTGCATGCGGGTCCCAGAACACGCCTGCCCCCGGGTTCTTCCAGGGGTCCACGCACTCGGACTGGGACGGCAGGAGGGTGGGCAGGCGTCACGGATGTCCAAGACGGTCGCCTGCGGGCGGAAGACGCGGTAGGGAGGGGAGCACGATGAAGAAGACGCTCCTGCTCCTTTCACTCGTGGCTGCCCCGGCCCTGGCCGGGGAAGGGAAGTGGACCCCCCAACAGGTCCTCGAACTCGACCCGGCGTGGCTCAAGGCCCAGGGGCTCCAGGTGCCGCCCGAGCGGCTGTGGGATCCCAAGCGCGGCACGGGCCTGCTGGCCGGCACGGTGAACGTGGGCGGCTGCACGGGCGCCTTCATCGCCGAGACGGGCCTGGTCATCACCAACCACCACTGCGTCTTCTCCATCATCCAGGAGCACAGCACCACCCAGCGCGACCTCATCACCCAGGGCTTCCTCGCGAAGAGCCGCGAGGAGGAGCTGCCGGGCAAGGGCTCGCGCATCCAGGTGCCGCGCAGCTTCAAGGACGTGACGAAGGAGATGTACGCCGCGGTGCCCGCGGGCGCGGATGATCTCACGCGTCAGAAGGCGCTGGAGCGCAAGGAGAAGGAGCTGGTCGCCGAGTGCGAGAAGCGTCCGGCCACGCGCTGCCGGGTGGCCAGCTTCGACGGCGGGGTGCAGTTCGTGCTGAGCGACTCGGTGGAGCTGGCGGACGTGCGGCTGGTGTACGCGCCGCCGCGCGCCGTGGGCGAGTACGGGGGCGAGGAGGACAACTGGATGTGGCCGCGCCACACCGGTGACTTCTCCATCGTCCGGGCCTACTCGGCGCCGGATGGCTCGGCGGCGAAGTACGACACGAAGAACGTGCCCTACAAGGCCGAGTTCTTCTTCCCGCTGGCCACCGAGGGCGTGAAGCCGGACGACTTCGTGATGGTGCTGGGCTACCCGGGCACCACCTACCGCACGCTGCTGGCCGAGGAGATGGCCGAGCGCCAGGCGCGCTTCTACCCGCGCGTCATCGACGTGTACGGCGAGCTCATCCGCATCCTCGAGGAGGAGGGCGAGAAGGATCCGGCGGGGAAGATCGCCGTGGCCTCGCACCTCAAGGGCATGCACAACCGCTACAAGAACTCGGGCGGGCAGCTCGCGGGGCTCAAGCGTGGGCGCATCGTGGAGAAGCAGCGCGAGTCCGAGGCGGCGGTGGTGGCCTGGGCGGAGAAGCGCAAGGAGTACGCGGGTGCACTCGCGGCCCGCTCGGAGCTGCTGTCCCTGCAGGCGGCGCGGGCGAAGACGTTCGAGCGCGAGTTCCTCCTCGACACGGTGCGCGGCGCGGTGAAGGCGCCGGCCCTGGCGGTGCTGCTGGCGCGGCTGTCTCAGGAGCGGGTGAAGCCGGACCTCGAGCGCCGGCCCGAGTTCATGGAGCGCGAGCTGCCCCGGCTGGCGGACCGGCTGGAGCGCGAGCAGAAGAACCTCTTCACGGCCGCGGACAAGCGGATGTTCCTCGCGCTGGTGCGGCGGGCGCAGGGGCTCGGCGAGGGCGAGCGCATCGCGGCGATCGACAAGCACTTCGGCAAGACGTACGACGCGAAGAAGGTGTCCGCGAAGCTCGACACCCTGTACGCGAAGACGAAGGTGCTGAACCTGGCCGAGCGCCAGAAGATGGCCGGTGAGACGGAGGCGCAGCTCCGGGCGCGGAAGGATGCGCTGCTGGACTTCGGGTTGGATCTGTCGGCGGAGGTGGTGGCGCTGGAGGAGCAGCGGGATCGGCGCGCGGGCGCGACCACGCGGCTGATGCCCGAGTGGCGCCGGGCGGTGATGGCGCACGCGGGCAAGCCCATTGCTCCGGATGCCAACAGCACGCTGCGGGTGTCGTTCGCGAAGGTGAAGGGCTACACGCCTCGGGATGGGGCCTTCTACACGCCGCAGACGACGCTGGCGGGCGTGATGGAGAAGCACACGGGCCAGGAGCCCTTCGACGTGCCGGCCAAGGTGGCCGCCGCGGCCGAGGCGAAGAAGTACGGGCCCTGGGTGGACGCGCAGTTGAAGGACGTGCCGGTGAACTTCCTGGCGGACGCGGACACCACGGGCGGCAACTCGGGCAGCCCCACGGTGAACGGCAAGGGCCAGCTGGTGGGCGTCAACTTCGATCGCGTGTGGGAGAACGTGGCGAACGACTTCGGCTACAACCCGGACGTGGCGCGCAACGTGAACGTGGACGTGCGCTACGTGCTGTGGCTGTTGGATCAGGTCGAGGATGCGGACGGGCTGTTGCGCGAGCTGGGCGTGCGCAAGGACCCCAAGGCCCAGGAGCGCCGCTGATGACGGACGGGGCCGGGAGCAACCCGCCGCCCCTGCCGGTCTTCGGACCGGAGGAGAAGGTGTGCGGCAACTGCAAGCTGTGGGCGGCGCACTCGGTGGATCACCGGGGCTGGGTGGGCGTCTGCCGGTTGCAGGCGGAGCGGGGGTTGTTCCCGCCCTCGGCGCCGCTGTGCAACAAGTTCCTGCCGCGGGGCGTGGCGGCCAAGGCGCTGCCCCCGGACTCGTCGCGGCGCGAGCGGACGGTGCGCGGCGTGGGGCCGGTGGTGCGGCGGCGGGAGCGGGACCCGAACGAAGTGGTGGACCTGGAAGGCCTGGAGCTGAACATGACGCGCGCGGAGTTGATGGAGCTGATCCGGGAGGCGGTGGGCGAGGGCGGTGAGGCGCCGCCGCTGGCCAACAAGTGGGAGGGTGGCAGCATCAAGCTGGTGCCCGGCAAGTCGGACGTGCAGGGCAAGGACCTGCCCATCGACGCCTTCTTCCACAAGATCGTCATGGTGCGCGACAAGCTGCGGGTGATGGAGCAGAAGCTCAACGCGCACCCGAAGCTGACGGACGCCGAGAAGGTGGAGATGCAGAGCTACATCACCCGCATCTACGGCTCACTGACGAGCTTCAACCTGCTGTTCCGCGACAAGGAAGACCACTTCGTGGGCTCCAAGTCGGAGGACTGATGGGGTGAGGGTGCCACGCATCCCGGGTTGCGGACCGTGGCACCCCCCCGTACTTTCACCACCGCGGCTTCACGGCTGCTGACCGCGCTCCTCCAGCTCGGCGAGGGCGCGCTGCCGGCCCCGGTGCAGGGCGCTCTTCACGGTGCCCTCCGGGATGCGCAGCATGGCGGCGATCTCCGGGTAGCTGTAGCCGCGCATCTCGCGCAGCCACAGCACCTGGCGCTGCTGTTCACTGACCTTGTCCAGGGCCTCCTCGAAGTGACGCTGCATCTCGGAGCCCACGGCCTGGGCCTCCGGGGAGGCCGGGCTCTCGGGCTCGTGCTGCAACCGCTCGCGGCGCCTGCGGGCCCGCAACCAGTTGATGCTGCTGTTCACCATCACACGGTGCAACCACGTGGAGCACGACGAGCGGCCGTCGAAGCCGCTGGGGCGTTGGGCCAGCCGGGTGAAAACGTCCTGCACCACATCCTCCGCCTCGTCCGCATCCCCCACGATGCGGCGTGCGATGGCCAGTGCCCGTGTGCGGTACTGGCGGTACAGCTCGGCGAAGGGAGGAAGGGCGATGACCGCGGCATCCATCATGTATGCCTCCTGAACACCCTCATCGGATGTCTGGAGGTGGGAACGAATGGGCCGCGAAAAGGATCTAAAGGGTATGAAAAGCGGGAGCGGACCTACTCCGTCTCTTCTTCCTGGCGGGTGAGGCCCCACTCCTTGAGCCGTTTGAACAAGGTGGAGCGTGCGACTCCCAGTTCACGCGCCACACGCTCGCGGTTGTTGTTGCAGCGGCGCAGGGCGGCCTCGACGATCTGCCGCTCCAGCTTGAGGAGCATCTGCTCCAGCGTCATGCCGGGGGGCAGCTCGGGCACGGACACGCCCGTCTCGCGGTTCACCTCCTGGTCGAAGGTGATGTCCGGGGCGTCGATGGCGTCGCCCTTGCGCAGCAGCAGGGCGCGGTGCACCACGTTGCGCAGCTCGCGGATGTTGCCGGGCCAGCCGTGCTGCTGGAGCCGCTCCATGGCGGCGGGGGTGAGGCGCACCGTCTGGCCCCGGGGCGAGTACATGCGCAGGAAGTGCTCGGCCAGACCGAGGATGTCACTGCGCCGGTTGCGCAGCGGCGGCAGGTGCAGGGGCACCACGCACAGGCGGTAGTACAGGTCCTCGCGGAAGCGGCCGTCGCGGGAGGCCGCCATCAGGTCGCGGTTGGTGGCGGCCACCACGCGCACGTCCACGTTGGACGGCTTGCTGGCGCCCACGCGTTTGATCTCCCCGCTCTCCAGGGCGCGCAGCAGCTTGGCCTGCAGGTCCACGGGCAGCTCGCCGATCTCGTCGAGGAAGAGGGTGCCGCCATCGGCCTCCTCGAAGGCGCCCTTGCGCGCGTTGGTGGCGCCGGTGAACGAGCCCTTCTCGTGGCCGAACAGCTCGCTTTCGATCAGCTCCTTGGAGATGGCGGCGCAGTTGACGGGGATGAAGGGCTTGTCGGCGCGCTGGGAGCACGCGTGGATGGCGCGGGCCACCAGCTCCTTGCCGGTGCCGGACTCGCCGAGGATGGCCACCGCGGCGGAGGACGGGGCCACGCGCTCGATGAGGTCCACGAGCTGCTTCACGGACGGATCCGCGCCGATGATGCCGTGGAAGGACAGCTCCTTGCGGGCCGGGGTGATGGGCTCGAGGACGAGGTCCGTCTGGCCCAGGCGCAGCGTGGTGGGCAGCCCCACCTGCACCTCGAAGACGCGCACCGGCCCCAACCAGGTGCCGTTGGTGGAGTTGGTGTCCAGCACGTGGAAGTGGCCATCGCGCCGGGTCACCTTGAGGTGGCGGCTGGAGATGAACGAGTCCTGGATGACGAGATCGCAGGACGCATCCTTCCCCACGGTGAAGCTGTCGGCGTTGAGCTTCTGGACGGTCTCGTTGCCACCCTGCCGGATGCGCACCTGGGCGGGCTGCCAGCGCGACGCGGAGTCGCGGGGCTGGAGCTCCGTGCGGTCGCCCACCTCGGTGGCGGCGTCGGACTGGCCGCTGCCGTGGAGCCGGAACACGGCGCGCCACTGGCCGAGCGTGATGTCCGCGCCATCGGCCAGCTCGCCCTTCTTCATGGAGGCGCCGGCCACCTGGGTGCCCTTACCGGACAGGTCCTCCAGGGTGCAGCGCTGACCGTCGAAGACGAGGGCCACCTGCCGGCGGCTCACCTCGGGGTCGGGGATGACGACGTCGCTCTTCTCGCCGCGGCCGAGCACCATCCGCTCGCGCCCCAACCCCACCCGCAGCACCTCCTCGCCTCGACGAAAGAACACCAGCTCCGGCATCGACGAACCCTCCCTCAGAAGTCAGTTGCGGGGACACTCCTAATCCGTGGAGCGACCGGCGTGCAACCCTCCGGGATGATTTTTGAGGTAGTGTTCTGGGAGATGACTCGCGGCGTCGTCCACCTGGGAGACCCGGACCGTCTCCCGGTCCGGGTCCGCCAGCGCGGGGGACTAACGCATCGGCGACTGCTGGCGCGAGGGGCCGAAGTTGGGACGGTTGAAGAAGCCGCCCAGGTGCGCCACGCGGTACTTCGGATCGCTCTTGTCCGGGGGCAGGATGGACAGGCCCGCGCCCATGATGCCCAGCCGCTTCACGAACTCCGGCTCGGCCTTCAGCTTGAACTCCATGTCCGGCTGGCTCACGTCCAGCCGCTGGCCGAACTTCACCGTGCCCGAGCCGAGGATCTCCAGGTCCTCGCTCCGGGCCTGCAGTGCCTCCACGGTGCCCAGGCCCTTGTCGATCTTGATGCGCGCGTCGATGTCACCCAGCGCGATCTTCGGCAGGTCCATGGGGGTGGGGGTGCCGTACATGGGCACCATCACGTTGCCGCCCTGGATGAGCAGGCCCTTGGTGTCCAGCGCGATCTGTCCGTTGGCCTGGCTCAGGTCCGGCTGGCCGCGCGTCTTGGGCAGGGTGAGGTCGAGCGAGCCGTTGAGCTTGCCCGTCAGGTCCACCCCGCTGAAGCCCTTGAGGTTGCCCTCGGAGGTGTCCAGGTCCGACAGCTTCACCGCCACGCGCATGTCGCCCAGGGCGCCCACGTTGCCGCTGAGGCTGCCGCCCAGCAGGTCCGCGTGGAACGCCACCCCGAGCGGCAGCAGCGCGGGCCGCACCGCCACGGAGTCGACGATGAGCGGCTCGCCCAGCTCCTCGGGGCCGGGCAGCATGGGGGTGTTGCTGGCCAGCATGCCGTGCAGCTCGGGCGTCATGCCGTTGGGCACCTTGCTGATGCGCACCTGGGTGGCCGTCAGCCCGCGCAGTCCCGGCCGCAGCGAGCCGATGCGCAGCGCGTACCCCGCGTCCGCCGCCGCGTCCACGGCGCGCTTGCGCAACGTATCGTACGGGAACGTGAGGAACAGACAGACGATGAAGGCCACGAGCGAGAACGCACCGTAGCCAAGGGCGAGCTTCCAGCGGGCGATCTTGGTCGTCTCGGCAGCCATGGTCATTGCTTCATCTTGTAGGTGGCGACGGTCGTCCAGGCCGTCAGGGTTTCCGAGGCGTCGCGCGGCTCGAGGCGCAGGCTCTTCACCTTCACCACGCCGGGCCCGCGCTCCACCGAGGACAGGAAGTCATGCAGCTTGCGCAGATCCACGTCGGTGAACGTCAGCTCCACCGAGCTCTCGACGATCTTCCCGTCCCCGATGCCCACGTCGTTCTTGGGCGTCATGTTGGGCACGGTCAGCCCCGCCTGGGTGGCCTTCTCCTCGATGTACGTCATCAGCCGCACGTCGCTGCCGGTGAGCTGCTGCTCCACGACCTGACGCTCCTGGGTGGCCTCGCGGTAGCTGGCCGCCAGCGCCTGCACCTCGCGCAGCTTGGCCAGCTTCTGGTCCGTGCGCTTGCGGTAGCCGTCCGCGCTGTTGGCGAAGGAGAAGATGATGACGAACAGGACGAAGGCCAGCACCGCGCCTCCGGTTCCCATCACCATCTGGCGCTCCCGGCCGCTCAGCCGATCGAACCAGGCCTTGGCGTCGTTGAGGAGTCCTCGAAGCTTTTCCATGTGCTAACCCTCCCCGCCCTGGGCCTGCTCGGGGCACTCCACCTGGATGTCCAGGCGGAAGGAGACCTTGCTGCCATCCTTCGTCTTCTCCACCTTGCCCTCCTTCACTTCCTTGAAGCAGCGGTGGCCGCGCAGCGCGGTGGCGATGGTGTCGATCTGCTTGGAGCTGTCGGTGAGGCCGCGCACGCTGATGCGCTCGAAGTCGATGTCGATGCGGTCGAACGTCACCTGGATGTCCGTGGGCACCCGCTGCGACATCTCCGCCAGGAGGTTGACGGCGGACATCTTCGGCAGCGCGGCGGCCGGGCTCTCCACGCCCTTGAGGCGGTTGAGCGCGATGTCGTAGTTCTTCTCGCAGGAGCCGAGGATGCGCTGGGTGACGTCGCACAGCACGGCGTCCACCTGGGCCTCGCGGCGCGCGAGCACCGAGTTGCGCACCACGCCGCTGGCGATGAGCAGCAGCAGCAGGGTGGCGGCGAAGGAGGCCAGCAGCCCCAGCTTGTCCTTCACGTAGTCGTAGTCACCCTTGAAGGCGAACTCGCCGCGGCGCAGGTTGAAGCGCGGCGCCTTGGGGCCCGAGGCCTGGCCGCGCAGCGCGAGCGAGTACGCCTGCAGCGCCGCCGGCTGCTCCGAGGCGGGCACCACCGTGGACGCCTCCTGCGGCAGCGCCAGCACGCGCACGGGCATGCCCAGGTCCTTGCTCAGCTGCTCGGCGAGGCCGGGCATGCGCGCGGAGCCGCCGCACAGCAGCACGGCGCCCACCTGCCGGCGGGTGCGCGCGGTGAAGGCCTTGAAGGACGGGCGCAGCTCGCGCAGCACCGGCTGCAGGCCGCGCACGAAGGCCGCCGCCGCCCGCTCACCATCCGGCCCCTGGGCCGTGGCCGCGCTCGCCAGCGCTCCGTGCTGCTCCTTCCAGTGGTGCGCCTCCGGCTGCGGCGTCTGGAACTCGGCGGCCAGCGCGCGGCTGAGGTTCTGCCCGCCACCGGCGAAGGTCCGGGCGAACTCCACGCCACCGCCGGGCCGGCCGATGGCCAGCGTCGAGCGCTCGTGGCCGATGTCCACGATGGCCACCGCCTCCGCGTCCGTGCCCGCGAACAGGGCCGGCTGCTGCAGCAGCAGGTTCTGGTAGGTGATGCCCGGGTGCGTCACCACGCGCGGGTCCACGCCCACCTCGTTGAGCACCTGCAGCAGCGTGGCCAGCTCCTCGCGGCGCACCACGCCCACCAGCAGCTCGCTGCCCTTGTCCTTCACCTGCGAGGCGACCTGGTAGTCGAAGACGGCCTCGCCCAGGTCGAAGGGAATCTGGCTCTCCACCTCGAAGGGGATGGTGGCCTCGATCCGCTTGGGATCCGTGAAGGGCAGGGCGAGCTGGTGGGTGACCAGCGCGGGGCCGGGCAGCGCCACCACCACCTGATCCGGGTGGTGGAACTCCGGGCGCGCCAGCAGCTCGCGCAGCGCCGTGCGCAGCGTGTCCTGCCGCTCGCCCTCATGATTGCGGCGCACCTCGGCCCAGGCCCTCACGGCCGGGTTGCGGCTATTCGCGTCGAGGAGCAGCCCCTTCACCGAGTGGCTGCCCAGGTCCAGACCTAGAATCCGGGCCATCGTTATTCCTCTCTCCAATACAGGAGCTTGCCGAGCCCATCGTCGAGCCGGACCACGGCGGTGATCGTCTTCTGGACGGACCCCGCCTCTCCCACGGACTTGATGCTGAAGGTGTTGCTCTTGTCGCCCAGCAGGCGGTTGCCGGCCACGTTGGCCTTGAGCTGGGGATTGACGGCGATGCCAGCGGACTCGATGGCGGTCACGAAGTCCGCCACGCCCATGCCGAAGAAGCTGAAGGCCCGCGCCGCGCGGATGCGGGTGATGAGCTCCTGGACGAAAACAGGGTCCCTCAACCGGGGGTCCGGCCGCGCGGGATCCGCCGCCGACAGGATGGCCATGTACATCATCATCGGGTCATCCGTGTTGACGTTGGGCTTGGAGTTGACGTCCGGGTACACCGTGAGGCGGTCCCGGAAGGCGGCCATGAAGCGGTCATTCACCCCATGCACCCGGTACAGCTCGTCCATGCTGTCGAAGCGCGCGTTCTTCGACTCGTAGCGGGGATCGAAACGGCTGTAGGGCCCGTTTTCATCCGAGAAGCCGGCGGCGAACGGGTTGACGGTGTTGTTGGGGTCGAACGCGGACTGCGTCTTGTCCTCGTCCACCCAGTCCTTGATGGCGATGACGACGTCCTGCGGCAGGACGCGCACCCCGTTGGCGTCCTCCTTGGAGAACAGGAACTCGAAGCGCTTGTCTCCCAGCAGGTCCATCAACCGCAGGGCGGTGGGCAGCGCATCACCCGTGCCCGCGTTGAGCCGGTGCAGGTTGAGCTTCTCCTCCTCGTCCTGGATGGTGGCGAGGAAGCAGCCCGAGAAGCCGCCGAAGGAGCGCCGGGAGGGACCCAGGGACAGCTCACCGCCCGCCTTGTCGTCCTCCTCGTCGAGGGGCGGCAGGGCAGGGGGGTCGTCCTTCTCCTCCTCGCCCTCGGCACCACCACCGGCGACCAGGCCCTTGAGCATGTGGCAGTCCACACGCGCCAGCTTCCACAGCTGGATGTTGAGCGAGGAGGCCGGCTGCTGTCCGCCCGCGCCCGCCCCCGCGCCCGCGCCACCGCCACCCGTCAGCTGGGAGAGCATCCCGCCGATGTTGGGGATGGGCGTCTGGTCCACCTGCTTCTGGAAGCGCAGCAGCAGCCGGGAGAGCGCCACGCCGGAGCGGGCCATGTACATGGCCTGCACCTCGTCGCGCTGGTTGGCCGCCAGCTGGAGGTCCACGCGGGTGTTGTAGGCGAACTCCGTGGCCACGACGGTGAGGATGGTGATGGCCACGACGGCGATGATGAGCGCCACGCCTCGGCGGCGGCGGTTTCCCCGCGCATCGCGGCGGGCGTTGGCCGGCCGGGCCTCTGTGTGGTGGGGGCTCGTCATCTCAGTACCTGGGTAGCTCCGTGTTGAGCATCACACGGGTCTGGGTGGTGTAGCGCGTCTCCTTGCCATTCTCGTCGAGCGCCACCAGGGTGATGCGAACACGCGTGGGCAGCTTGGACTTCAGCTCCGTGCGGCGCGTGTCCCACTCGTCCTCCCACTCCTTGCGCTCGGAGTCCCAGTAGGCGAACTCCAGCTTCTTCACTCCCTCGAAGAGCACATCCTTGGTTCCGCCCCGGTCCATCCGGCCTTCAACATTCGGATTCACCCGGCGCATCAGGTCCATGCGGCCGTTGGCCCCTCGCTCCGAGGACGTCTCGACGGAGTACTCCACGATGGCCTGGTCGGACTCCTTGGCGTCCGTGTACAGGCGCTGGTGGGCGAAGGTGGTGATCGTCAGCTTGTCCTCCTCGCCGATGAAGTTGGTGGGCCGGTCGTTCTGGTCGCGGTAGCGCTGGGCGTCGTAGCGGTCGCTCACGTACGCGGAGCCGATCTCCCGCGCCATGCGGTTCATGGCCGCGCGCAGCATGCGGTAGTGGTCGGCCTCTTCCTCCACCACTTCCTTGGCGTTGAAGCCCGTCTGGAAGGCCATGCCCACCATGGCGCCCATGAGCGCGGTGATGGCCACGGCGATCATGATCTCCATCAGCGTGAAGCCACGACGCGCGGAGCGCTTCATCGCGTGCCTCCCTGGATGGCGCCGAGCGGGTTGCTGCCCATGCGCTGCTGCAGCCAGTCCGAGCGACGCATCAGCGGCTGCCCCGTCTGCGGATTCGTCATCTGCCCGTTGGGGCCGGGCACGCCCGAGACGATCATCCCGCTGGCGGGGTCCACCCACTGGTTGTTGGCCTCGGCGGGCTGCTGGCCGCCCTGCGGCGTGAAGGCGCTGTTGCCATTGCGGTCCGAGCCGGGCCCCAGCGACACCACGTGGGTGACGAGGTCCAGGCTCTCCACCTGCGTGCCATCCCTCCAGTAGACGGTGAGGTGCACCTCGCGCACCGTCTGGGTGATCTGCTGGATCATCTGCGTGAACATGGGCTGGGCCATGCCCATCGCCGCGCCCGCCATGGGGTTGGAGGTGGCCTGCGAGGGACCGCTCTTGCCGTCCTTGCCGCCGGCCGCGCCGCCCCCGCCGAACATGGCGGCCAGGCCGCCCATGTCTCCGCCCTCGCCGATGGGCAGGTTGAAGATGGCGCCGATGAGCTGCTCGGGGGACACGCCGTCCGTCTTCGGGGCGATGATCTTCGCCCGCCACTTGAAGTTGTCCCACCCCTCCTGGGAGAAGTCGCCGGACTCCTCGTCGTCGTCGTTGGAGAAGCCCTCGTCGTAGAGCTTCTGCTCCAGGTCCGTCATCTTCGAGCGGGCCAGGAGCGTGGCCACGGTGAGCTTCTTGGAGTAGGCGTGGTTGGAGACCGCGCCGGAGTTGATGTCGAAGATGGCCATCAGCGCCAGCGCCAGGATGGCGAGCGCCACCACCGTCTCCAACAAGGTGAAGCCACGGGAGCGTCTCATGACTTGGGCACCTCCAGTGCCTCGCCGACGATCTCCACCTTACCCGTCAGCGGCGACACGGCGAGCGTCCAGACGTTGTCACCCTGGCGCACGTAGACCTGGGCCTTCTCGGTGAAGCCCTGGGGGAAGAAGTAGAGGTAGGCCACGCCCTTCTCGGCGGGCTCGCGCTGGTGCCGCGTCCACACGGACACGTTGACGCCCGCGGGCAGCTCGCGGGGCCGGACCTCCTCGGCGGTGTACTCGGAGAAGCGCGCGGCGTTCTCCACGCGGCCCTCCTCCTGGGCGAGGATCTCATCCAGGCCGGGCATGTCGTCGCTGCCGCGGGTGAAGTTGCGGCGCGGATCGCTCCGCTTCTGGCCCTTCCTCTCGTCCTCGCGGGCGCGGCTCTCCTCGCGCAGCATGTCGTCGCGGTCGCGCGAGGTGGTGACGTTGCCCGCGGCGCACTCGGCGCGGTAGCGCGTGATGCCGTCCTCGTCCTTGGGGTCGGGCAGGTCGAAGACGAGCCGGCACGTCTTCCCGCTGAGCGCGGCGGTGTCGTAGATGGAGCGGATGGTGCCCGCCAGCTCGGCGGCGGACGCCTTGGCCTTGGAGCCGGTGATGGCGCCGATGGAGATGGTGACGGCGGCGAACAGCACCGCGGCGATGCCGATCGCGATGGACACCTCGATGAGTGTCAACCCGCGCTCCCGGGCCCTGCGCCGCGCGATGCTTCCCTGTGCGGTCATTGCTCTCCCCCCTGCGCCGCCTCCTGCTGCTGAGGCGTCCCGACGATGGCGTTGTTCAGCACGCCACCGCTGATGAGATCCGAGGCGTCGCCGGTGCCGCCGGGCACTCCGTCCGAGCCGTAGGACACGATGTAGCCCTTGCCCTGATCCGACATCCGGTACTGGTAGGTGCGCCCCCAGGGATCGTTGGGGATTTCCTTGATGAGGCCCACCTGCAGGAGCGGATAGAAGTTCTCCGCCTGCGAGGGGAAGCGTCCGGTGATGCGGTGGTAGGACTTGAAGTAACCCTCCAGCCCGCGGATCTCCGCGCGGGCCTGGCGCTGCAGGGGGCTGAGCGTCCTGTCGAAGGTCAGGCTGGCGATGGCGAAGGCGCCCGCCGTGGCCAGGAGGATGACGGCGGCGACCAGGAGCCGCCCCACGCGGGACGGGCGCGCCGTCTCTTCATGCTGCTGCTGCGTGGGAGCGTGCTCGGGGGTCATGGTGCCGTCTCCTGACTACTTCTTGCCCGCGTCGCGCGAGGAGATGTCCGCGTCGGGACCCTCGCCGCCCTGCGTGCCGTCGGCGCCGTAGGACATGAGCACGGGCTTGCCGCCCTCGTTCATGTACACGTACTCGTTGCCCCAGGGATCCGTGGGGATCTTCTCCAGGTTCTGCGTGTCCACCAGCGCCTTCAGGCCGGTGCCCGTGTCGGGGTACTTGCCCTTCTTCGTGTAGTAGAGCTTCAGCGCGTTGTGGATGTTGGCGATGTCCAGCCGGGCCGTGTCCTGCTTGGCCTCGTCCAGCTTGGGAATCACCGCCACGCCCACGGCGGCCATGATGAGACCGAGGATGGTGATCACCACCATGATCTCGATGAGGGTCATGCCGCGGCGGCGGCGCTGCTGCTTCGTCTTCTTGTCGCTCATGGTCATTCCTCTCGTGACTTTTCGGCAAGCCACCGGGCCGTTATCGGGTTGTCTCTGTCAAAATGTCGTGCGGCGGGGAGGTGCCGCCGGCCGTGTCGGCCTGGGAGTCGGAGGCGTACAGGGTCACCCCCACGGTGAGCAGCGCCGCCGTCAGGGCGAGCAGCGCCACGAGGGTGACGCGCTGGATCCACCGGTCGAGCGTGTGGTTCATCGGGAAGCCTCCGTTACCGGATGGCCGAGTTCACCTGCAGAATCGGCATCAGGACCGAGAAGGCCACGAATGCAATGATTACGCCCATGAACACGGTGAGCAGCGGCTCGAGCATGGAGGTGAGGGCGCCGATGCGCACGTTCACCTGGTTCTCGTAGCTGTCCGCCACGGACAGGAGCATGTCCTCCAGCTGGCCGGAGCGCTCGCCGATGGCGATCATGTGGTACACGAGCGGCGGAAACTCGCCCGAGCGCTTGATGGGGGTGGCGATGCTCTCGCCCTCGCGGATGGCGTCGCGGGCCTTCTCCACCACGTTGGCCAGGATGGAGTTGGTGATGACGGCCCGGGTGATGTCCATGGCCGTGAGCAGCGGCACGCCGCTCTTGAGGAGCGTGGCGAGCGTGCGGGCGAAGCGCGAGATGGCCAGCAGGCGCAAGAGGCTGCCGAAGATGGGCGCCTTGAGGGCGAAGCGGTCCCACGCCGGCTTGCCCTTGGGGCTGCGGAAGTAGGTGGTGGCCGCGAAGATGATGCCGAAGATGGCGGGGAAGATGATGAACCACCAGTCCCGCAGGAAGTTGCTGCCCCAGATGAGCATGCGGGTGGTGATGGGCAGGGTGGCCTTCATCGTGGTGAAGATCTTCGTGACCTTCGGGATGACGACCACCATCAGCATGGTGAGGATGCCGGCGCCCACCAGCATCATGATGGCGGGGTAGGTCATCGTGCCGATGATCTTCTGCTGCAGCTTGGACTGGCTCTCGGTGAAGTCGGCCAGCCGCAGCAGCACGGCATCGAGCGCGCCCGAGTGCTCACCGGCGCGAATCATGTTCACGTAGAGCGAGCCGAAGACCTTCTGGTGCACCGCGAGCGCGTCCGCCAGGGAGGCGCCCTCGTTCACGCGGCTCTTCACCTCGGAGAGGATGATCTTCAACCGCTCCTTCTCCACCTGGTCCACCAGGGCGGAGAGGGACTCGACCAGCGTCACGCCAGCGCCCAGCAGGGTGGCGAGCTGGCGCGTGGTGATGGCGATGTCGTCGGTGGTGATGCGGCCGCGGGCCATCTTGCCGAAGTTGACCTCGCGGTCCGCCTGGGCCGCGTTGGCGCCCTTGCGCACGGCGGCACGGCCGCCCTCGGCCTGGCCGAGGACCTCCGTGAGGAACTTGCCGTCCTTGCGCAGCTGCGAGCGCAGGGTCTTCGGCGAGTCCGCCTCCAGCATTCCACGGATGGGTTTTCCGGCCTGATCAAGGGCCTTGTACTCGAAGACTGGCATGGTGGGTCGCGGAGTAGAACCGCGCCCCGGGCCTCTCCCTTCCGGGATAGGTGGGGCGCGAGTCCGTTAGAGGTCTTCCTGCGTGATGCTGAGCACTTCGGCGATGGTGGTCTCGCCCAGGGCGATCTTGCGCGCGCCATCGTCCAGCAGGGTGAGCATGCCGTGGCTCATGGCGGCCTTCTTGATGGTGGAGGCGTCCACGTTCTTCAGGGCCAGCTGGCGCACGCTGTCATCCACCAGCAGCAGCTCGTAGATACCGGTGCGGCCGCGGTAGCCGTTCTGGTTGCACGAGGGGCAACCGGCGGCCTTGTAGATCTTCTCCACCCCGTAGCGCTCCTTGAGCAGCGCCCGGTTGAGGGTGAGCTCCTTGAGCTCCTCGTCGGTGGGCGAGTACTGCACCCGGCAGTCCGGGCACACGCGGCGCACCAGACGCTGGGCGAGCACGGCCGTGAGCGAGGAGGCCACGAGGAAGGGCTCCACGCCCATGTCCACCAGACGGGTGATGGCACTGGCCGCGTCGTTGGTGTGCACCGTGGAGAACACCAGGTGGCCCGTGAGCGAGGCCTGGATGGCGATCTCCGCCGTCTCCTTGTCGCGGATTTCGCCCACCATGATGACGTCCGGGTCCTGGCGGAGGAAGGAGCGCAGGCCCTGGGCGAACGTGAGGCCGATCTTCGGGCTGATGGCCATCTGGCCGATGCCCTTGAGCTGGTACTCGACCGGATCCTCGACGGTGAGGATGTTGAGGTCCGGGGTGTTGATGCGCGAGAGCGCGCCGTAGAGCGTGGTCGTCTTGCCGCTACCGGTGGGGCCCGTCACCAGGATGATGCCGTGCGGGCGGCGGATGACGTGCTCCATCTGCGCGAGCATCTGCGACGCCATGCCCAGCTCGGTCAAGTCCAGCAGCGTGGTGTTCTTGTCCAGCAAGCGCATGACGATGCGCTCGCCATAGGTGGTGGGGATGGTGGACAGACGGATGTCGATGTCGCGTCCGGCCAGCTTGATGCGGATGCGGCCGTCCTGGGGCAGGCGCTTCTCCGCGATGTTGAGCTGGCCCATCACCTTCACGCGGCCGATGATCGCGTTCTGGTAGCGCTTGGGCGGCTTGATGATCTCCTGCAGCACGCCGTCGACGCGGAAGCGCACCAGGAGCTCGCGCTCCATGGGCTCGATGTGGATGTCGCTGGCGCGCTCCTTGGCGGCGCGGAAGAGCACGGAGTTGATGAGGCGGATGATGGGCGCCTCATCCCCCTCGTCGTTGAGCAGGTCCTTGACCTCCTCGATCTCCTGGGCGAGCGAGTCGAGGTCCGTCGCATGCAGCTCGTCCACGAGCTGCTCGGCCTCGTTGGTGGCGCGGTCGTAGACGCTGTTGATGGCGTCCACGATGGTGGAGGCGAGCGCGATGCGCGGGTGGATGTCCCGGCCCAGCAGCATGCGCGCGTGGTCCAACACGGTGGTGTCCAGCGGATCCGCCACCGCGAGGGTGACGCCATCTCCTTCCACGGAGAGGGGGAGGATGCGCGCCTGCTTGGCGAAGTTGATGGGCATCCGCTTGATCAGCTCGGCGTCCACCTCCTCCAGGAAGATGCGGGCGAGGTAGGGCAGATCCAGCTGGAGGCCGAGCGCCTTGGCCACGTCCTCCTCGCTGATGACCTTCATGCCCACCAGGACCTCGCCCAGCCGGCCGCCCTTCTCGGCCTGGAGCTGGAGCGCCTCCTGCAGCTTGTCCTCCGTGAGGCCAGAGGTGTGGCGGAGGATCTCCCCCAGGGGCCGGCCGCACAGGAAGGCGGGGCCATGGGAGACGACCTGGGTGGCGGCGTCTGCCGCGGGCTTGGCGAGTGGGGCGTCAGCGAGCAGGCTCATGTTCTATCTCTCGTCCCCGGTGTCCGGCTGGATGCGCAGGCGCTCCGGGTCTTCGGGCGCGGGCGGAGGCTGCACGGGGACCGGCTCCGCCGCCGGAGTCAAGGAACCCCCTTCGGACGGCGAGACTTCCCCACCGGTGGAAGAGGGCTGCGAGGAGCCGGCCGCCGGTCCGCCCGGCCGCAGGACGCGCTCGCCGGGCTGGCCGGGACCGCCGTTCTCCACCTTCTGCTCCTCGGTGGCCAGCACCCGGCGCATGCGGCCCAGGGGCCCGCTCTTGCGGCTGAAGTCCACCGGCACGTCGTAGCCGGCCACCTGGCCGTAGAACTGCTCCACGAACTGCTGCCGCTCGGCCATCTTGCGCTCGAAGATGCGCCGGAAGTCCGACTGGTCCCGGATGATGTGGGGCGTGAGGAAGAGCAGCAGGTTCGTCTTCGTCTTGCGCTTGTTCGTCTGGCGGAAGAGGTGGCCCAGCAGGGGCACGTCACCCAGGATGGGCACCTTGGCCACGGACTCCAGGACGCGCTCCTGCATGATGCCGCCGATGACCACCGTCTCCTGATCCTTGGCCACCACCGTCGTCTTGGCGCTGCGCTTGGAGGTGGTGGGGCCGAGCACGGGATCCGTGGAGGCGATCTCCTCCGTCTGCTCGGAGATGGTCATGCGGATGTAGTCGCTCTCGTTGATCTGCGGCTTGACGGTGAGCTTGAGCTCCACGTTCTGGCGGGTGATGGGCGCGAAGAAGCTGCCCAGGCCGCCCAGGCCGCCGAGCAGCGACGGGGTGACGCCGCCATTGGTGCCGGGGGTGCCCAGGCCGCCTCCCAGCGAGGAGGGCGAGAAGCCGGACTGGAAGGGCACGTTCTGGCCCACGGTGATCTCCGCCTCCTCGTTGTCGCTGGTGAGGATGTGCGGGGTGGAGAGCACGTTGACGTCCGAGCTCTGCTGGAAGGCGTGCAGCACCACGCCGAAGGCGGGGATGTCGATGCCCAGGTTCTTCAGCTCGGGGATGACGGGGCCCTGCAGGCCGGCGAGGAAGCCGCCGAACTGGGCCAGGTTGGCGAGCGAGAAGGACGGGGGCAGGCCCTGGGTGGTGTACTTGGTGCCGAGGATGCCGGAGCCGGTGCCCAGCGGGGTGCCCAGCGAGTAGCCGCTGTGCAGGTTCAGCCCGAACTCGTTGTTGCGGTCCAGGTTGACCTCCATGATGACGGCCTCGACGAACACTTGGCGCCGCGCCTTGTCCAGCTCGCGGATGACGCGCACCAGGCTGCGGTAGTCGCTCTGGCTGGCGATGATGACGAGCGAGTTGGTGCCCTTGTCGGCGGAGATCTTCACCTCACCGGCGAACAGCTCGGCGGAGCCGCCCGAGGTGCCACCGGGGCGGGGCACGCCCGGAGGAGGCGAGGGGATGGGCGTGCGCGGACGGCTGGAGGTGCCCTGCGACAGCGTCTGCAGCGTGCTGGCGATCTCCTCCGCGTTGGCGTTCTCCAGCGGGTAGACGTTGATGCGCTCGGTGCCGGCGGTGGGGATGTCCAGCTCGCGCACCATGCCCTGGATGCGCTCGAAGGCGGCGGGGCTGGCCACGACGATGAGCTTGTTGGTGCGCTCGTCGGGGATGATCTGCGAGAACGTCACCGGACCGCCGGAGCCGCTGCCGCCCTCCTGGCTGGGCATGGGGATGGCGTCGGGGCCGCCGGGGGGCATGACGGCGGGAGGGCCGCCGCGGTTGGCGCCGGGACGGCCTCCGCCGCCCTTCTGCTCGAAGAGCTTCTGCACCGTGGCGGCCACGTCCGCGGCGGTGGCGTACTGCACCTGGATGATGCGCACCTCGTCACTGGCCGCGCGCGTGTCCAGCTGCTCGATGATGCGCTCGAGCCGGTGCACGTTGGAGCCCACGTCGTTGATGATGACGATGTCCGGCGGGTACGGGATGGTGTCGCCGTCCTTGGACACCAGCTGCTGCAGCACCCCGCGCAGAGGCTCCACCTCCACGTTCTTGATGCGGAACAGCTTGGTGATCATCTGCTCGTTGGTGGTGTACGCCGCGTCCGGATCCACCAGCGTGGGGATGGGGTTCTGCTTGGCGGCGCGCTTGTCCACGATCTTCAGGAAGCGCCCGTGCTGGTAGACGGACAGGCCGTTGGCATCCAACGCCGCGAGGAAGGCGGCGTAGAACTGATCCGCGTCCACCTCCACGCGCCCGTTCTCCGGGCCGATGATGGAGATCTTCCCGCGCACGTTCTCCGGGAGGATGAACGTCCGGCAGGTCGCGTCCGACACGGTCTGCACCAGCTTCTCGATGTCCACCTTGTCGAAGTAGATGCCGTAGCGGGCGCGGCGGCGGACCTCCTCGCACGTGGGCGTCCGACGCACGCCCGTGCTCCCGCCTTCAGGGGACGTCTGCGGGGTGATCTCCCGCTCGGCGGGGGTGCCCGCGGGCGGAGGTGAACCGGGGGCGCGCTGCGCCAGCGCGGGCGCGGCGATCGCCAGGCACAGCAGGAGCAACCAGGACGGAAGCGTCTTCATGGAGGGGCGGGGTAATGCGGGGTTAGCGGATGGTGTAGTTCTTGCGGACGCTCGAACCGTTGCGCTCCAGCTCGATCTCGATGCGCGAGGCTTCCTTCAGCTTGGTGTAGACCTCGAGGGCCTTCTCCGGGCTGTTGAGCTCGAAGCCGTTGATGCGCTTGATGACGTCACCGTTCTGGACGCCGATCTTCGAGTAGATGGAGTCGGGACGGATGGAGAAGAGCTTGAAGCCCTGGGCCTGGCCGTCCTTGAAGGCCGGCACGATGCGCGCCTGCATGGCCACGTCGTTGAGGTTGGCCAGCGTGCGATCGATCTCCGCTCGAGGCACCTCGTAGTCGTTCTCGCTCATGGCGCGGATGCCGCTGCCATTGGGAGGGGCCTGCACGGCGGGCCCGGCGGGCAGCGGCGGCGGGGTGTAGGAGGCCACGGCGGCTCCGTCACCCGGCTGGTTGTCGATGTATTCCTTGCGGCCGGCGTTGATGATGATGACGCGCTCGCGCTCGATGTCGATGACCTCGGCGCCCTGGATCTGGTCACCCACCATGTACGTGGTGGAGCGCTGGTTGTTCATGTCCTGGATGGAGGACACGGACCACATCTTGTCGCTGGCCACCAGGGTGCCCAGCAGCTTCACCCGCAGACCGCTCTTCACGGGAGCGGCGTTGGGATCCACCTCGGGCGGGCCGGAGGGCTCGGCCACCACGGGGTCGGGCTCGGGGATGGCGATGCCGGTGAGGTCCGACAGGCGCTTGAGATCCAGCGAGGCCAACGTCACCGTGGGCTTCGCCTTCTGCCGTGCTGACACCTCGCCCGACGGCAGGGGAGTCATGGCGGACTCGACGAACAGGTTCACCGTGCGCGCCGCCAGCAGAGCGACGAGCAGGATGAAGACCAGGTTCACGGTCCAGAAGTACTTGCGGAAGAAGAGTTCCATCACGCGTCCAGAGAGGGCCTACTCGGGATTGAGCAAGCGGGGTGCCACCCGCGAAGGGGGGCGGGCAACCCGAGCCTTACAGCCAAGTCCTTGATTTCATTCCGGAATAAGCCGGGCCGCTGGTGGCAGGAGCGGACGCCGTGGCGCCGTGGGACAAAATGTCAGCGGCCGAGCAGAGAGCCTGACGGGCTGTCACTCGGCGGGGGGCGAGCCGGGGCCCTCGCCGGTGCCGGGCGTCTCGGAGGCCTCGCGCTCCAGCTTGCGGTAGATGGTGCGGGCGGCGATGCCCAGCAGGCGGGCGGCCAGCGTCTTGTCGCCCTTGGTGTGCCGCAGGGTCTCGTGGATCACCCGGCGCTCGATCTCCTCCATGGGGGTGCCGATGGGGATGACGAGTTGTCCGGCGGAGCCGAGGGGGCCCTTGCGCACCGTCTCGGGCAGATCTCCCACCTCCAGGACGTCCGACCGGGCGAGCACGACGGCGCGCTCCACGGCGTGCTCCAGCTCGCGCACGTTGCCGGGCCAAGCGTAGTTCTCCAGGGTGCTGAGGGCCTCGGGGGAGAAGCCGCGCAACACCTTGCCATTCTTGGAGGCGAAGCGGCGCAGGAAGGCGTCGGCCAGCAGGGGGATGTCCTCGCGGCGGGAGGCGAGGGCGGGGATGCGCACCTCCACCACGTTGAGGCGGTAATAGAGGTCCTCGCGGAAGCGGCCCTCGGCCACCTCGCGCTGCAGATCCTTGTTGGTGGCGGCGACGATGCGGACGTCCACCTTCACCGTCTGGGTGCCACCCAGGCGCTCGAGCTCGCCCTCCTGGAGGACGCGCAGGAGCTTCACCTGGGCGGACAGGGGCATCTCACCCACCTCGTCCAGGAAGAGGGTGCCGCCACTGGCGCGCTCGAAGCGGCCCTCGCGGCGGGCCACGGCGCCGGTGAAGGCCCCGCGCTCCACGCCGAAGAGCTCCGCCTCGAGGATGCTCTCCGGGAGGGCGCCACAGTTGATGGCGACGAAGGGGCCCTTGGCCCGGTTGGACTGCTCGTGCAGGGCGCGGGCGGCCAGCTCCTTGCCGGTGCCCGACTCACCGAGCAGCAGCACGGTGGCGGTGGAGGGCGCGGCCTGGCGCAGGGTGTCCATCATCGCCCGGAAGGCGGGGGACTGGCCGACCATGGAGCGCCCGCCGGTGCTGCCCATCTCCGCGAGCTTCGCCTTGAGGACGCGGTTCTCCGCGGCGAGCTCATGGCGCTCCAGGGCCTTCTGGACGGACTTCACCAGCGAGTGGCGCTTGAGGGGCTTGGTGATGAAGTCGTAGGCGCCATCCTTCATGGCGGCCACGGCGGTCTCCACGGTGCCGTAGGCCGTCATGAGGACGACCTCGACGTCCGGGCGGATGGTGCGCGAGGCCTTGAGCAGCTCCTGCCCGTCCATGCCGGGCATCATCAGATCCGTCACCATGACGCTCACCTCGGGGCGGCGCAGCAGCTCCAAGGCCTCGGTGCCGTTGCTGGCGGTGAGGGTCTCCAGGCCCTCGCGCTGGAAGATGCGCGAGACCGAGTCGAGGTTGGCCCGGTCGTCGTCGACGACCAGGACGGTGGTGGGCGGTGTCGTCATGGTGCGGGCTGCCTTGCAATCCTTATTCCGAATCCTCGGCCAGGAGGGGGCCACTCATCCGGCCGATGTCCTCGCGGTTCACCTTGTCCAGGTTGAACTTCCTGGCGCTGGAGATCATCCGGGCCACGGTGGGCTCGAACTCGACGGGCCCCTCCTTCTTGAAGCGCAGGAAGTTGATGCGGGCCACCACGAAGTTCTTGAGGTAGGGGCTCTGCAGGCCCCGGGCCTTGAGGCCGTCCACCACGGTGACCACGGCGTCGTCCAGCTCCAGGAGCTTGTCGGCGCGGGCCTCGCGCACCCGGAGGGCCTCGGCCATGGGCAGGTCCAGGAAGGACTCGGCGCGCTTGATGAAGGGGTGGTAGGCGCCTCCGGAGATGCGCGGCCGCTTCTCGTAGGCGGCGCCCAGGGTGAGGAAGGCGGGCTCCTCGAAGAGGTGGGCGAACTCGGACTCGCGCCCGGCCCGCGCCCCGGTGAGGCCCCGGTGCATGCGGATGACCTCGAGCGAGCGCTCCTTCAGGTTGTGCGCTTTCTCCGTGTTGAGGGCGAGGATTTGGTAGGCCACGTCCTCCTCGGGCAGCACCAGCGCCATGATGGACTTGCCGCCCAGCAGCTTCGAGGCCTGGAGCCGGTGGTTGCCGTTGGGCGTCCAGTACCGGCCCTCCTTGCGGATGGCGATGATGGGATCCAGGAACCGGTCCAGGCGCTCCATGGCGCCGGCCAGCCGCTTCACGTGGGGCTCGGACACGTCGCGCTGGTAGGGCGTGGGCTCGACCTTGTCGATGGGCAGGGCGGCGAACACCACCGTGTGCGCGCCGAGCGGATCCCGGTAGACGCTCAGCACCTGGCCGCCGTCCTCCTGGATGCCCTGCACCAGCTCGACGGGAGGCGTGGCGGCCTCGCTGGCCACCTCGGCGGCCGTGAGTCCCTTGGACGCGGGCTCGGCCTTCTTGCGGCGGGGCCGGCGCGTCGTGGTGCGGGTGGCTGCCTTCTTGCGCGGTGACTTCGCTGCCATGGTGTTCCCCCTTGTCGAGGCAGGGGCAACCTAGGCGATCGCCACGGCGCGGGGCAGGGGAAACGACTCGGGAAGTCATGCGCTCGAAGGAGTCCTGAGCCGAGACGTGTTCAGCCCCAGGCACAACGGCGCCGCGCACAGCCATGGCAGGACCTCCACCGCGGGCAGGGTGGCACTCATCGCCCGCGCGCCTCGTCTCCACGGAGGACCATGCACGAGCTGAACACCCTGGCCACGAGGCTGTTCTTCTCGTCCTCGACGTCACACTCGATCAGCCCGAGCGTCCGCGTCCGCTTCACCACACGCCCGGTCGCCCGGAGGCGCGCGTTCCAGATGGGCTTGAGGAACTTCGTCGTGAGATCGAGCGTGGTGAAGCTCTCCTCGTCCTCGAGCGTCGTGGCCATGGAAGCGCCCATGGCGAGATCGGCCAGGTCACAGATGACGCCCCCGTGGAGCGTCCCCATGGGATTGGCCTGGCGCGCCGAGGCGTCGAGCTCGACGACGACACGGCCTGTCTCGGCACTGGTGAGCAGGAGGCCCAGCAGCTTCGCGATCGGAGGAGGTGGTGCCTCTCCTCGCATGATCCGCTCGAGAGCCTGGAGGTGCCGCGTGGACTTGGGAGCGGAGATTCGGCCGTTCATGACTTCTCCTCGTTCGGGTGCAGACCCTTCTTTGTATTATGGTCATAATATGAAATGGGATGCGGTTCCAGGGAATCGACGGGGAGGCAGGAGCGTGCTCAGTCGAGGAAGCGGCGCTCCCATCGACGCATGTCCTCCTGGGTGAAGCCGCTCCAGGGGTTCTGCCGATGATGGAGCCATGGCTCCAGGATGCGCGCCAACTCGCGGTGCAACGGCAGTTCGCGCCCCTCCTCGGTATCGCCAGCCTCGGGCCAGTCCCCCAGAGTGACGACGGCTCGCTCACCTTCCAGTTCCCGCACGGAGATATCCGGAGAGGACAGGCGGGCACGTAGACCCGAGGCCCCACCCAGCTCGCCAAGCACCGGCTGACCCAGGAAGGTCAGCCAGTAGGCCCCCCGCACCCGTGTGCCAATGTCCCAGGCGGTGTCTTCCAGGGTCTGGATGTTCATTCCAGGGTAGCGAAAGCACCACGGACGGAGTTCCGCTGAGCCGCCGGGGAGTTGCATCAAGGAATTGAATGCAAGGCTGGCGTGACCGGAGTTGAAGGGGAGCGGCGTTGCCAGTTCCAGCGCCAACTCACGGACGTGGGCGGGTCCATGCGTCTCCAGGTATTCGGGAGGAAGGCAGAAGGAGACCGCGCACACCGCGCCCGGGTTGTTCACGAACAAAGGGGAGTCGAGCGACTTGCCGTAATAATCGAAGGCATATTGGCTGACACCACTCGGAGTCTCTCGCAGTCTGAGGATGGGGCTGCTTCGCTCCTGCAACTTGAGACGGGTGAGGTTCCAGCCCGCATCATCGAGTTCCTGCCAGTCCCCCTCCGGGTCCACATACCAGCCAAGCGCTTGTTGTCCCACCGCGCGCGAATACGTTTCCAGTGAACGCATCACCGCCCGGGCAATCTCCTCGTGGGAGCGGCGCATGTAGAAACAAATGCTCACGCCCTCACGTGCCACGAGCACCCCCTGCTTCGTGTGGAGCCTTATTTCTGGGATTCGAGCCACCGGATGATTCCTCGTATCGGTGCGATCAGGTTGGGCCCTACCTTCAAGATCTCCAAGTACATCTTCCCCTGGGTCGAGCCTGCGAAGGGTCCTTTCTCATACTCTCTCCAGGTGGGCTTGTTTGTGTCGGGGCAAGGGAACTTGAAGTCGTAGACGGCCAGGGCCTCGAGCGGATTGCCCGAGTGGATGACGATGTCGGGCACGATCGTCCCCTCGAGTTCGTTGCCGCACCCCTGCTGCAGGAGGGTTCGTGCCTCCTCGCGGCTGACCAACTGCTTCTGCCCGGTCTGGGGGTCGTAGCGGTATCGCGGCTCCCGGCTGAAGCGCCCTGGAATCAGTTCGCCCAGTTTCTCCTCCGCGCACTGGAGGGCCAGGGCATGCTTCTCCGTGCCCAAGTGCATGGCCCGGGTCATTCTTCTTCCACACGGGTCCGTTCCTGATACCTCCTCCTGGCATTGCTTGCGTGAGGGGCTGTTGCCGCTGAATCGGCGGCGGTTGACCTGGTCATTCGCCCAATCGACGCACTTCTCCAAGGAACTCTCGATGTCGGCCTGCGTGTTGGAGTCCAGCACTCGCAGCGTGGCCCCTACGGAGACAATCTCGGCAGCTCCCTGGATGGTGGGGACCACAGCCTCCTCGCCTGCCACGCGAGCACAGTAGTTCGGGTTCTGCCGACAGGCGCTCGTGGCCGAATCCAAGGCAGGACCCGCAGAGCCGAGGGCTGACACCAGCAAGATGGTTGTGAGCACGGCTGGCTTCACCCGAGTCATCAGTGGAAACGACATGACGTCCTCCAGGAGTTCATTTCAATCAGGGGACAACGCCCAGGCGCTACTTTTCAGCTCCGTCCTGCACCGCACTTTTTCATAGGACATGTTCGCCCGCGCCGTGAGAGCCACGCTCGCGCTAACCCGTTAGCGGCGAGGCCTTCATCGTGTCCACCATGTGGCGGATGAAGGCACGCACGCGGTGGGGCACCTGCCCGCCTCCGACATGGACGGCGTGGATCAGCTCCAGGTCGCCCGGGTTGTACTTCTCCAGCAGGGGGACGAGGCGGCCGGCCTTGAGCTCCGCGGCCACATGCCACAGGGACAGGCGGCCGATGCCCACCCCGTTCAGCAGCATCTGCTTCAGGGTCTCGCCGTTGTTCACCAACACGCTCCCCGCGACGACCCGTTGAGTGATGCCGCCTGCCTCCCGGAAGGGCCAGCCACTGCGGGCGCGCCGGAAGTTGAAGGTCAGGCAGTCGTGGTGCCGGAGCTCGTCGGGCGTCTTCGGCGTGCCCTTGCGCTGGAGGTAGGCGGGTGAGGCGCAGATGACGCGGCGGCTCTGCCCGAGCTTGTGCGCGAGCAGCGCGCTGTCGGGCAGGTCGCCCGTGCGAATGGCGACATCGGTCTTCTGGGCGAGCAGGTCCACCACGTCATCGGTCAAGCTGAGATCGACGATGACGTCGGGGTAGCGCGCGAGGAAGGCGGGAAGGGCGGGGACGACGAACTGGGAACCAAAGGGAATCGACGCATTGACGTGCAGGCGGCCCCGGACCGCCCCCGCGGCGGCGGCCTGCTCGGCGTCGTTCAGCTCCTGGAGGATGCGCTGTCCCGCCCGGTAGTAGGCCTCTCCTTCCTCGGTGAGGCTCAGCGCGCGGGTCGTCCGCATGAAGAGGCGGGCGCCGAGCCGCTTCTCGAGCCGGGTGATGAGCTTGCTGACCGCCGAGGGAGTGAGGCCCACGCTCCTGGCGGCCGCGGAGAATCCGCCCTCCTGTACCACCCGCAGGAAGACCTCCAGCTCTCCGGAGCGCTCCATGAGGATGCGCGCCATTCGTGAATCCCGTTCACAAGTATTGCGACCATCCTGCGAATAGTCGTCCCGGTACGCAAGGGTTATTCCATCTGCACCACGGCACGGCTCACGCCGCCCCTTCCTCCACCCCGACTGGGAGCTCTCATGGACCTGCAATTGAACAAGAAGACCGCGCTGGTCACTGGCGCCACAGCTGGCATCGGCCTCGAGATCGCGCGGACGCTGGCGGCCGAGGGCGCCGAGGTCCTCATCACCGGCCGCTCGCGGGCCAAGCTCGATCAAGCGGTGGAGGACATCCGCGCCTCCGGAGGCAAGCACATCCGCGGCGTGCTGGCGGATGCGGCGACCGCCGAGGGCGCGGCCTTGATCCAGAAGGAGGCGAGCGGCGTCGACATCCTCGTCAACAATCTGGGCATCTACGAGAGCAAGCCCTTCGCGGAGATCACCGATGCCGACTGGCTTTCCTACCTCCACGTCAATGTGATGAGCGGTGTGCGGCTGTCGCGGGCCTACTTCCCGGGCATGCTGAAGCGCAACTGGGGACGCATCATCTTCATCTCCAGCGAGTCCGCGCTCACCATTCCTCCGGACATGATCCACTACGCGACGACCAAGATGGCGCAGCTCTCCATCTCGCGAGGTCTCGCCAACCTGACGAAGGGGACGAAGGTGACGGTCAACTCGGTGCTCCCGGGACCCACGCACTCGGAGGGCATCGTCGACTTCCTGCGCAGCGTGTCCAGCGAGCCCGAGGCCCCGGCCGACAAGATCGTGGCCGAGTTCTTCGCCAGACACCGGTCGTCCTCGCTCCTGCAGCGGATGATCGAGCCGGGGGAGATCGCCAGCCTGGTCGCCTATCTGGCCAGCCCCCTGTCCGCCGCGACGAACGGCGCGGTGCTCCGCGCCGAGGGAGGCCTCGTCACCACCCTCAGCTGAGGTGGACCGCCCGCCAGCGGCAGCAGCCGGCAATGGCCAAGGCGAAGCAGGCGGAAACGGCGGCAACCGGCACGAGCCACGGCGACCGCCGTGCCCCGGGAACCCGCGAAGCAGCAGCCCGCGGGTTCCTGGAGCCACCGCCCGTCAGGGCTTCAGGTACGGGCCATCCGAGCCCACCTTGCCAGGCGCCGGGTTGCCGGGCAGGTCGAGCACATACACGCGGAGGTTGCCCTTGCCGGTGACGCTGGCCGTCAGCGAGCCGTTGGTCACGGTCTTCACATCACCGGTGATGGCGTCCTGGTAGGTCCCATTGGGGATGCCGCTGAAGGTGGCTCCCCCGGAGACGGTGACGAGCGCGAAGCTGTCCACGCCCCTGGCCGCATCGGTGAAGCGCCGCTTGAAGGCCATGGTCCCCGTGACGCCCTCGGTCGAGTACTGCCCCTTCTGGAGCGCGGGAATCCTACGGCGCAGCTGGTTGAGGCGTTGCAGATGCTTGACCAGCGGCTTGCCGAGCGTCTCCGAGACCTTGCCGGAGGCGCTGCCCACCACTCCGTAGTCGGAGGCCGTGACGCTGCCCTCGAGGTTGTCGCCGTAGTAGGCGCGGCCGGTGGTGGCCAGCGGGCAGGTGGGGCCGCAGTCGATCTGTTTGCCCGCCTGGAATTCGATCTCCGAGCCGTAATACAGCGTGGGGATGCCGCGGAAGGTCCACATCAGGCTCATGTTCTCGGCCCAGGCGTCGGTGCCTCCGGCGTAGCGGGTGCCGGACTTGTTGGGGCCGTAGTCGTGCGAGTCCACGTACACCACGTTGTAGGTGGCGTCGTTGTAGCTGTCGTCCGAGTCCTTGCCGTTCCAGAAGGCATTGCTGGCCTCGCCGAAGTTCATGTGCATGCGCATGTCGATCACGCTCATGCCGGAGAACTGGCTGTGATCCGGAGCGTGGTACAGGTTGCCCTGGAGGAAGGCATTGGTGGACGTGGGCTGGTTGGCCGTGCCCTGGGTCTGCTCGTAGTTGTACTGCTCGAGCGCGGCCGCGGTGTCATCCGCGCTATAGGTCTTGCGCTCCTTCCACGTGAAGAACTGCGCCGAGTGGTTGGGCGAGCCGCGGTTCCACTTGTCGTTCACGAACGCGCCCACCTCGCCGAACATGAAGAAGTCCCGGCCCTTGGCGCCGAACTTCTCCTCGGCGTGCTGGTGGGCCGCCGGCAGCAGGCGCCGGTTCCAGGTGACGCGCGGAATGTGGACCGCCGTGTCGATGCGGAAGCCGTCCACGCCCATGTCGATGTACTTGTTGTAGACGTCCACCAGGAACTGCTGCACCGGCGTGCTCTCGGTGTTGAAGTCCGCCAGGTCCTCGTGAATCCAGCAGCTGCGCGAGTCCTCGCCCTCCCAGTTTCCGATCCAGCACTGGTGGAAGTACTGCGAGGGGAACATGCCCGAGGTGGGGTTGGGCCACTGGCAGTTGTAGAGCTTGTAGCCCTCGGCGCTGTAGCCCCCCGTGGGCACGCCCCAGTTGCGGCACGTGTTGCCCGCGGGCTCGGACGTCGACCACAGGTCCCCGTTGTAATAGGACTTCCCGCTGGTGGGCTCGACGGTGAGCCCGTCATAGGTGAAGCCGGAGACGGGCGCGTCGTAGTACCAGCTCCACTGGCTGTCGCGCACCCCGTAGACCTTGGCGCTCCACAGCCCCTTGGCGCCCCAGCGGCTGGAGTGGTTGTAGACCACGTCCTGGATGATCTTGATGCCCTTGGCGTGGGCCGCGTTGATGAGATCCTGGTAGGTGGCTCCCGCGGACTCCAGGCGCGGATCCACCTTGTGGAAATCCCAGCCGTGATAGCCGTGGTAGTCGTAGTCCGAGCGGTTGAGCACCACGGGGGTGATCCAGATGGCGGAGAAGCCCAGGGCCTTGATGTAGTCGAGCTTCTGGATGAGGCCCTTGAAGTCACCGCGGAACATGGGGTCGTTGTTGGCGGCGTTGCCCGACTTGACGTGCATGCTGCCCCCGCGGTTGTTGGACGAGTCGCCATCGTAGAAGCGCGCGGTGAGCACGAAGTAGATGGAGTCCTCGCGGATGTCTCCGCCCAGGGGTTCTCCCGGAGGAGCCGGAGGCGGCGCGTTGCCGGTGGTGGCCGACACCGAGGCACTGGCGGAGGACTTGTTGCCGGCCGCGTCGAAGGCCTTCACGGTGTAGCTGTAGGCGGTCTGGGCCGTCAGGCCGGTGTCGCTGTAGCGGGTGAGCGAGGTGGTCCAGGTCTGCGTGCCCTGGGTTCCCCCGGTGCGCACCAGCTCGTAGCCCGTGACGCCACGGTCATCGGTCGAGGCGCTCCAGGAGAGGTTGATCTGCGTCCCCGAGGCCGTGGCGATGACGCCCGAGGGAATGGACGGCGCGGAGGTATCCGGCGGCAGCGTCACGCACGGAGTGGAGGCATTGGCGGTGACGACACCCTCCCTGACGGTGATCAGCCCCGTGCCCAGGGAGTAGTCCGTGCCGTTGTTGTTGTCCCAGGTGGTGCCGTTGTTGAACGCCGCCTTCATGCCGGTGGCCGGGCCCAGGTCCACGGTCTTCTTCACCCAGTCGGTGCAGGCGGTCTCGTTCATGGCGACGCCGGGCACGGCGGTCCACGCGCCACCGGTGGGCGCGTAGTGGATGTTGACGGCGGTCCAGGCGCGGGTGCGCGTGTAGTAATAGACCTCGGCCTTGTTGCCCGCGGGGGTGGTGACGGACAGGGCAGGGCTGGCGGCGGACACGTTGCCCGCTGCGTCCACGGCCCTCACGGTGTAGCTGTAGGCCGTGGAGGGGATGCGTCCGGTATCGGTGTAGCTCGTGTTGGTGGCCGAGCCGATGAGCGTGCCCGCGCGGTAGACGTCGTAACGGACCACGCCCACGTTGTCGGTGGAGGCGGTCCACGAGAAGGAGATGGACGTGGACGTCACCGTGCCCGCGGTCAGCGCGCCCGGCGCGGTGGGCGCCTGGGTATCGGCGGCACACGGAGAGCCCGTGTTGGCCAGGAGCTGGCCGTTCTTGACCTGGTGGGTGCCCGTCGTGGGGATGACGTAGTTGGCACCCGACTGGTTGTTGAGATTGTCCCAGCGGTTCTGGCCGTCGGTGAAGACCGCCTGGAAGGTGGTGGCCGAGCCCGTGGTGATGACCCTCGTCACCCAGTTCGTGCAGGCCGCGCTCATCGCGTTGCCCGGCACGGCCGTCCAGGTGCCACTGGCGTCGTGATGGATGTAGGCGGACGTCCAGGCCTTGTAGGGCGTGTAGTAGTAGACCGTCGCCGTGCCAGCGAGCGCGGGGGCGCTCGAGACCGCCAGGATCAACGCACACAGCGCTGATCCTCTCGTGAAGAGCTTCATGGGGTTCTTTCCTTTGCGTACCGGGGGAAAACGCGGACAGCCCGGAAAGATTGAACGATTCCCCTCCACTTCGGGAGCACGAGATGGAGCCGCCAGGGTCTCCGGCCCGCCCGGGGGGGTGCTTGACGGAGTCGGTATTGCGAATTATTCTCAATTGCAACTTGGGGCCACGTGGTGTGGCCCTTCGTCGTGTGAGCCTCGAATGATCGTCTGCCTCTGCCATGTCGTCTCGGACCGAACCATCCGCGCCCGCATCTCCGAGGGAGCCCGGAGCGTGGAAGCCATCGGGCAGGCCTGCCGGGCGGGCACCGGGTGTGGGGGTTGCCAGGAGCAGATCGCGGATCTGATCAAGGAGTGCCGTCAGGGTGCCAACGCCCGTTCCGCCTGCCGGGACGGTTGTGCGGTGCCCGCGCTGCAACTAGCGTCCCCGGCCCTATGAAAGGCAACCCCCAGATCATCGACCTGCTCAACGAGATCCTCACGACCGAGCTGACGGCCATCAACGAGTACTTCCTCCACGCGCGCATCGCGGAGAACTGGGGCTACGAGCGGCTGCAGAAGAAGATCTACGAGGAGTCCATCGGCGAGATGAAGCACGCCGACCGGCTCGTGCGGCGCATCCTCTTCCTGGGGGGCCTGCCCAACCTGCAGCGCCTGGGCAAGGTGAACGTGGGGGAGACGATCCCCGAGATGCTTCGCCTGGACCTGGAGCTGGAGCTCGGCTCGCAGAAGCGCCTCAACGAGGGCATCGAGCTGTGCCGCACGCTGGGGGACAACGGCAGCCGGGAGCTGCTGGACACCATCCTCGAGGACACCGAGGAGCACATCGACTGGCTCGAGGCGCAGCTCGAGCTGATGAAGCAGGTGGGCGAGGCGCACTACCTCGCCCAGCAGATCAAGAAGGACAGCTGAGCGTTCCGCTCAAAACCCCTGCCAGATGAAGTCCAGCGTCGGGAGGAAGTCGTTGCTCCGGACGCGGACGCGCTCGCTGAAACCATCGGCGCCCTCGAGCACGCGAGTGGCGCCCTGGTCCGCGTTGGCCCACAGGACGCCAGCGGTGAGGCGGCTGTGCTGGAAGAGGGCGATGTCCACGCCCACGTGGGCCGTGAGCACCAGCGGGGACACGGAGGCGATGGGCCCCTCGTCCTGGCCCGAGGCGATGAGGTGGCCCTGGGAGCCGGTGACGTAGAGGTTCAGCTCTCCGCGCAGGCGCAGGCGGTCGTTGAAGGCGTGGTCATAGGCGCCTCCCACCCGCGAGCGGAAGCCCGTGAGCGGTGCCGCGAGCACGAGATCCAACGGCGTGAGGAAGGAGTTGAGCGGCGTGGCGCTGTTGGGGCCGAGCGGAACCCGGAAGGCCGCCTCCGCCCGGAGCGTCCACACGTCGTGCTCGAGCACGTTCCCCGAGAGCAACAGCCCCGCCCGCGGAATCAGCATCCACCCGATGTCGTTCTGGCTCGTGTCCCAACTGGGGAAGAGGTAGCCCTTCACCAGCCGCATGGCGAGCGTGGGCATGGACAGTCCGGCCTCGGCCGTCAGCCGCAGGGGCGAGCGCAGCAGCGCGAAGCGGGCATCCACGTGGGGCGCCACGAAGAAGAGCAGGGGATGGGTCTGGAGCTCGACGCTGTCGTGGAACGCGATGCGCAGCGGGTTGAACACGCCCACGCTCCAGGAGCCCCGGGGGCCCACGTCCGCGGTGTCCCGGGCCGGCATCGGTTGCGCGAGGGCCCCGGTGCTGCCCATCAGGGCGCTGCACAGCAGTACCGCCATCAACAGGGCTCTCATGGCAGCCTCCAGGTACCGGCGACGGGGGCATGATCGGACAGACGGCTGGCATCGCTCTGGACCCCGAGACGCCCGGGCCCCTGGATGACGTCCGTGTCCGTCCACACCTCGCCCTTGCGGATGAAGAGATAGTCCAACGTGCGGTTCCACGTGCCACGCACGCCCTGGTCATTCACGCTGTCCGGTCCGAGCACCGAGTGCGTGAAGAAGGGCCGCTGGTTCTCCTCGCCCACGCCGTAGCGGGCCAGGGAGATGGAGGGCTCGAAGTCGTCATGGAAGCGCTTCATCACGCTGGGCGTGTAGGGCGGCTGCTCGTAATCGCTGCCCTTGCTGCTCTCGCGCTCGTCCAGGAAGCCCGAGAGCCTCATCTTGCCCTCACAGGACCCGGGGGTCCCCGCCGCCGCGCGCTCGTCGCAGACGGGCGGCAGCTCGTTGAAGTCTCCTCCAATCACCCAGGGCAGCGTCTCCGCCCGGAGGACGTCATATATCTGTTGGATCTGCTTCTGCTTGGTGCCGTCCTGGTCATACGCCTCGGTGTGCACCACGTACGCGGCGATGGTCCGGCCGTTGCCCACGTCCACCTCGGCCCGGCCAATGGCTCGCTTGATGTAGAACGTCGACGTCACCGGATCCTGATCCGTGCGGTCCTGCTGCCGGATGCGCTCGGCCTTGGTGATGGGGTAGCGCGAGAGGATGGCGTTGCCCAGGTTGATGCGGCCCACGCCCTCGGACGGCACGTAGCGCGAGTCCCACGTGGACATGTAGGCCGCATAGCGGAGGTTCGTGTTCTCCAGCAGGAAGCGCACCTGGTCGATGTAGGCGCTGCGCTTGGAGTCGACCTCGATCTCCTCCGTCATGAGGATGTCCGGGTCGTACTCGCGGATGAGCGCCGCCACCCGGGTGAGACAGTCCGTCACCTCTGACTCGGACATCTGGACGCGGTCTCCCCAGAAGTCGAACCAGAAGTCGATGCGGCAGGCACCGTACTTCACGTTCCACGCCATCACCTTGAGTGAGGTGGGGTTGGCCACCGGTGCGGGGTGCTCGGCCCGGGCCTTGTACCGGGGAACGTCTTCCCGGGTGAAGGACAGCGGGTCGGCCACCCATTCGCAACTGGCCAGCAACAACGGGAGGAGGAACAACGGGAGCGTTCGTCTCATGCGGGGCGCGAAGATACTCCGCCCGGAGTACCGGGGCAGGAGATACGCCTGCACTGTGCTGAGCCGCGGCTGCGCTCGACTCAGGAGGGCAGGGTGAAGCGGTAGGCGACCTCCATGTCGCCCCGGCTGAAGCCCTTGCCCACCTCGTGCGGAACTTCCTTGCTGCTCAGGTAGGAGAGCCCACCGGACGCGAAGCCCATCACCGACAGCTCGAAGTAGATGTGCGGCCGGGGCACGCCCGTGATGCGCAACTCCAACACGTTCCCCTGGAGCTGCGCCGTCAGCTCGCCCTGGGTGAAGTAGCCCTTCCAGATGCCCGGGGTGAACATGGCGAAGCGCTGGTACTCTCCCTTGCTGAAGAGTGGCTTGAGCTGGCCCAGGCTCAGCGCGTACTCGGCGGACTTCACGCCGTACTTCCAGTAGGCCTGCGGATCCCCCGCGTAGAACTGCTGGGTCATGGCGTCGTTGAGCCGCAGGAAGGCGTCCGCCGGAATGCGCGTCACCGGCATTACCGGCTGGGAGAAGATGGGGTCCCTCTGCGCCTGCTCGGCGAGGAACGCGCGCCACGTCGCCGTGCCGAAGGTCTGCTCCGCGTGGGCCTGCCGGGCCAGGAACGCAACGCCTTTGACTTCCATTCGTGAGCCTCCCCTGCCGCCCGGCTGCCCTGGTTCCACTCGGACACGGACGGCTCTCCCTCCATTTTGCGCGGATTCGCGTCCCCGGGCGATACGCAACGCGAAAATTCGGCTTTCCCTCCAATACGAGGGAACGCATGGGATGGCAGGTGGATGCCGGCGCCGGGCCCCTCGAGGCCACGGCGCCGGCGAACACCCTTGCCGCTACGGGTGGAAGTAGATGTTGTCGATGAACATCGTGCCGCCGTTGGGCGCGATCAGGACCATCTGGGCCAGGTGGTGCCTGTTCGCCAGACCCGGGAAGTCGCTGGCCAGCGTCAGCTCATAGGACAGCCAGGTTCCGGCGGAGAGCGGCGGCGTGGAGTCGGCCGTGAGGGTGGCGATTCCCTCGGTGTCGTCGCCACCGGGGCCGCTGTAGACGCCGTCGGGCCCGAAGTCGACCAGCTTCACCTGGAAGTTGGTCGTGTTGTCCGGCGTCCACAGGTCCAGGTGCATTTTGGTGAGCCCCCGTCCCTCGGCGTCGATCTGGTTGGCACCGCTGGTGCCGTAGAACTCGACGCCGATGTAGGTCGCCGAGGGGCTGCTGAAGACGTACTTGAGGGGGGCGGCGCTGCCCTCGCTGGTGGTGAGGGTGAACGGCTCACCACCGGACCCGGCGCTCCAGCTCGTCCGCCACGTGTCCACCTTGGCGCTCTGGTCGGAGGCCGTGCCCGAGTAGCCGCCCGGCCCGGAGCTGTAGAGCGAGTACACGGACGCCCCGGCCGCATGGGAAGGCGTGGGAGGCAGCGTGGCCGGTTGGCTCGGCACGCCGGTGACGGTGATGGCGAAGGAGCCGCTGGCCGTCACGTCACCCAGCCGGGCGGAGATGGTCACCGGGCCGCCCGCGGCCACGCCGGTGATGACGCCGCTGCTGTTGACCGAGGCGATCGCCGCATCGGACGAGGTGAAGTCGAAGAAGGTGTTGGCCACCGGCTTCAAGGTGACGGGGCTGCCCGGATCGCCCGCGACGGTGAAGACGGCCTGGTTCTGGCTCGCGTCGATGGGGCGGGTTCCGGCCGTCGCGACCGACGCCGTGTTGGCGTTGCCGTTGCCGATGGAGGCCGTGGCCGCGCCGAGCACGCCGGAGCCGAGGTGCTCGTAGATGACGTCTGCGAGGTA
Organism: Archangium sp.; assembly: GCF_057119385.1. Classification (NCBI taxonomy): domain Bacteria; kingdom Pseudomonadati; phylum Myxococcota; class Myxococcia; order Myxococcales; family Archangiaceae; genus Archangium; species Archangium sp. The sequence continues at coordinate 49,421 of NZ_DBNGVP010000150.1, forward strand.
GAGGGTGTAGCCGTCGGGTGCGTCGGCGACGTGGAAGAGGCCCCCCACGTTCTTGTACCGGGCCGGGTTGGGGATGGGGAGGGTGTACTTGCGCCACGCCGTGGTGAGCTCGAGCGAGGTCCGCTCGCTGGCGAAGCCGGTACCGGAGCCGGTGCCCGCGTCGTTGCCGATGCCCGTCACGTTGAGCGTCTCGGCCTTGCTCGCCTTCGCCCAGAAGGTCAGCGCGTTGTAGGCGGAGAGGTCCCGGGGCGTCGAGGTGACCCAGGCGCCGCCGGAGTACGTACCGGTGCTGGTGACCTGGAAGTGGATGACCTTGCGGCCGTTGAAGGTCTCGGTGGCGTCGACGGTGACGTTGTTGGCGGCGCCGCCGAAGTCCGCGAAGGACACGCCCGTGCCATAGCCGTCATAGAAGACGATCTGGTTCGCGTCGGGCGCGGTCGATGCCGCGGTGACCGACACCTCCAGCGTCGTGGTCTTTCCCCCCGCCGCTGCGGTGAGGGTCGCGCTCCCCACCGAGACGCCGGTGACGACGCCGGAGGTGCTCACGGTGGCGATGCCCTCCGCGTTGGAGCTGAAGGTCACGCCCGTGGTCAGCGGCCGGCTGGAGTCGTCGCTGTAGGTGCCCGTCACGGTGAGCTGGAGCGTGCCGCCCTGGACCACGGAGGCCGGGCTCGGGCCGAGCGCGATGGACGAGAGCGTCGGTCCCGAGGACGCGCTGACCGTCACGGTGGTGGAAGCGCTCTTGCCGGAGACGGTGGCGGTGATCCGGGCCGTCCCGGCGGCGACGGCGGTCACCCGTCCACCCGGGCTGCTCACCGTGGCGGTGGCGGGGGTGTCGGAGGCGAAGGTCGCGTTCGCCGTGACGCTCTTCGTCGAGCCATCGCTGTAGGTACCGGTGACGGTGAGCTGCTGGGTGGCACCGGCGGACAGGGTGATGCTGGGCGGGGTGACGCTCACCCCCGTCAGCGTGGCGGTGGGCTTCTCAGCCGGGTCGCACGCCGTTTGTACGACAACCGTCAGAAGCAACAGCGAGGACACGACCAGGCGATTCCGTGGGGTCATCACGCAATTCACGCTCCGGCGAAGGTGGGGTGCTGCGGAAGTGGCTGCGACGGGGCGGGCGCCTTGCACGGTGCTCCCTGTGCCCCTCGAGCAACTTTCTTTGATACCCGAAGAAAGTAACAACCAAAAAATCACGATGTCAAACATGTGCCTCGTCCTCGCCGCACGCGCGGCTCGACGCGGTTCGTCATGACGCGGAGCGCAAGGGGTGGTGCGGATGTTAGGGTGCCGCCCGCCCTATGCACCCTTCACTTCTCTCGCGGATGTCCCTGCTCCTGCCCCTGCTGCTCGTCCTCTCCCTGGGCGCGAATGCCTGCAAGAGCGCGGCGGCCTTGCGTCAGGAGCCTCGAGCCGCTTCGACTCCCGTGGAACCCTGGCGTTATGCGCGGATGGACGTACGGGACAGCGAAGTCCCCGCCCGTTTCCAGGCACCCCTGCCGGACCTGTCCCGAGGAGAAGAGAACGCCTGGACACCGGAGCATCCTCCTCGCTCGTACGTGACGGATGCCCTGTGCGCGGGGGAGCCCGACATGGGCGAGCGGCTGGTCGCGTCGGTGGATCGAGCGGTGGCCTCGGGGGCCAGGAGCCCGGAGGTTGTCAGGGCCTACGCGAACCTCTTCTCCGAGTGCGGCATGGGGCGCTGCGCGTGGGCGCGTGGCGTGGTGCTCGATGCGAAGCGCTCCGCCGCCGCGCGCGAGGTGGTCTGGTTCGGGCTCGCCCGGTGCGACGAGCCGGAGGCGGAGGCCCTCTTCGAGGCGCAGGAGGCCCCCGCCTTCGCCTCTATCTCCTATCTGGACGCACGGCGCTGGCGCGTCTACCCCGCTCGTCCTCCGGCGCCGTTCTCGCCGAAGCTGGAGCGCGCGGCGGCCGAGGTGGTGCGCCGGGAGAAGGAGGCCCCGTACTTCATCAACGCCCGGACGGCCGCCATGCTGCTCGGGGAGACGGATGCTCCGGGCGCTGCGGAAGCGCTCCTGAAGCTTCATGCGGAGACGGCCGACGCCTCGCTCCGCGACACCCTCGCGGCGGCGATGTTCCGGCAGAGCCATCCCAAGGCGCGCGCCCTCTTCCAGGCCCTGTGCGCCCAGGGCCGCGAGCCCCTGTGCGAGCGCAACGAGCCCTCGCGTCCGGAGGCTCCCGCCGACCCGCGCGAGCAGCTGCGCCAGGAAACGCTCTCTCCCGATGAATTCGCCCGGCGGGAGGAGGTTCCGCGCGCCGAGCGCATCGAGCTGCTCGCCGGCTGCGCCAGCGCGCCTTCCGAGAAGGACTGGCGCGTGGCTCGCTGCCTCGAAGCCCTCGCGACGCTGTCGCGCGAGAAGGCCGTGGAGGTGGCGAAGACGAGGGACCGCGGGGCCGTGCCGGAGGGGATGCGGGACACGGTGCGCGCACTCACGCGCTTCCCTGCCTCCGGGGCACTCGGAGCCTACCTGGATGGGCTCGGCCTGACGGCTGTTCCGGGCAAGGCCGTTGCCGAGGAGTCCGCTTCCACCGCGGAGGAAATGCTCCTCTGGAGAGGACGGGCCCTCGTCTTCGATACGGAGACGGGCATGTTCCCCAACGCGCACGACTCCCTGCTGCGGGAGCTGTCCGCGCTCGCTCCCGGCGCCCTGACAGGTGTTCTCTTCGAGGAGGTGCCGCCCACGTTGGAGGAGGAAGAGGCCGGCAAGGGCTCCTACCGGCTCATCGCCTGGGGCGGGGGCAAGCGCTACGAGACGAGGGCCCAGTCCTACGGGGACTGGTACGACGTGGAGGCGGTGCTCACGTTCCTCAACGCGCTGGCGCGGGCGCGGGGCAGCGAGGTGCGTTGGCTCGCATTGGCGACGACCGACCAGGTCGCGCATGTGGTGGCCGGGCCCTCCCAGGCCCTCTCCAGCTTGCTGAAGGCGGGCCTGGTGCGTTCCGGTGGTGCCGACGAGGCCCGGAGCGAGGGGCGCGAGTTCGAGGAAGAGGTGCTCCGCCAGCTCCAGCAGGAGGGCGCCACGCTCGCGAAGTAACCTGGCAGGCCCGTACCCCCGCTGAGCAACCGGGCGGGCGAGGGCCGAGCGGGCGGGTCCTCCCTCCCCAGGCGTGGGGAGCTTCCCCACCCTCAGAAGGCGGAGGAATGAAATGCAAATGGACTCGGCGCCCGACGTGCTCTTGCCTGAGGAACCCACGCGACGCGATGGGCGTCACGAGGCGAAGATCGAGCGGATCGCGCGGCAGTTGCGGCAGCGGACGAGCACGCGGCCCGTGTCCTTCAAGAAGAAGACACCTCCGCATCAGGTGCCCAAGCGCTACGACCAGCGGCGGGCCGACGAGAAGATCGACCTGAGCGACCTGGACCAGATCCTCGAGATCGATCCCGTGGCGATGACGTGCACGGCCGAGCCCGCGGTCACCTTCGAGCAGGTGGTCCGTGCGACGTGGCGCTACGGGCTCGTGCCCATCATCGTCCCCGAGCACAAGACCATCACCCTCGGAGGCGCCGTCGCGGGGTGCTCCATCGAGTCCATGTCCTTCCGGGAGGGCGGCTTCCACGACACGTGTCTGGAATACGAGATCATCACCGCGAAGGGAGAGGTGCTGCGCTGCTCTCCGCATGAGAACCCGCTCGTGTTCCAGATGATCCACGGTTCGTTCGGGACGCTCGGTGTGCTCTCGAAGCTGAAGTTCAAGCTCATCCGCGCCGCGCCCTACGTGCACATGACGTACGAGACGTACGCCACGCTCGAGGCCTTCCAGCAAGCCATCTGGCGCTACTTCAACGCCCGGGATGTGGACTACCTCGACGGGCAGATCTTCTCCCCGGCGAAGCACGTGCTGTGCGTGGGCCGCTTCGTGGAGCGCGCCCCGTACGTGAGCCGCTACGACTGGCTCAAGGCGTATTGCGAGAGCATTCCCCGCCGCGCGGAGGACTACCTCACGCTCTACGACTACCTCTACCGCTACGACCGGGGCGTCACCCACGTGTCGCCCAGGAGCCTCGTGGGCCGGGCGCTGTTCGGCAAGCTGGTGCACTCGGACAGCGTGCTGAGGGCCGCGGAGCGCTTCCACCGCTTGCTGCCGAAGAAGAACCCGCCGGTCATCGTGGACGTGTTCATCCCGTTCTCGCGCACGGCCGAGTTCATGGACTGGTACCACCGCGAGATGCACTTCTACCCGGTGTGGTGCGTGCCCTACCGGCGGATGTGGGACTACGAGTGGCAGACGCCCCGCTGGTGGGCCGGCGTGAAGGATCCCCTGTTCCTTGACCTCGCGGTCTACGGGCTCGAGCAGCAGCCGGGCCGCAACATCTACAAGGAATTCGAGGACGAGCTGCAGCGGGTCAACGGCACCAAGACGCTCATCTCGTACAACTACTACGACGAGCAGACCTTCTGGAGCATCTGGAACAAGGAGACCTGGCAGGCCGTGAAGCAGAGGACGGACCCGGACAACATCTTCCGCGACCTCTACACGAAGACGTGCCGGGCAGCGCTCGGACTGGGAGAGCAGCCGCCCGGCTCCGGGGCCCCGGTGCACTGAGGCCCCGGCCGTGCGTCGCGCTCAGCCCTTCTTGGCCGGGCTCACGGGCACGGAGACCAGCGTGTTCTCCCACGAGAAGTTGAGCGCGGTGCCCTTCTCATCGAAGGCGATGGTGAAGGCCTCGTAGGTGTCCGCGCTCTTGGTCACCGGCACGTCCACGCGCAGGACGTCATTGTCCTTGTTGTACTTGTAGGCGCCCCACTGGCCCACGTCCTTGTTGACGATGAGCGTCCACTTGTCCGCCTGGGGAATGGTGAAGAGCGCGTAGGTACCCGCCGGGAGCTTCTTGCCCGCGAGCTCGATGTCGCCCGTCGTGGTCAGCTCGGTGGCGGAGTTCGCGCCCAGGCGCCACACCTCGCCATAGGGCACCAGCTTGCCGAAGATGACCCGCTTCTGGCCCGTCTTCGGATCCTGGATGCGGGGCGAGTGGTACGTCACCTTCACGTACGTGGTGTCATCCAGCTTCTTCGCCGCCATCTGCATGGGGCTGACGGGAGCCTTCGCGGGCGGAATGCTCTTCTGCGCCAGCGCGGGGGTCGCGGCGAGGACGACGAGCGCGGCAAGGGTCGGAAGGGTGAGTCGATGATTCATCATGGGTGATGCCCTCTTGGGTGAAGAGACAACGGAAGACGCGCGCCCGGAACATTGAACCGGGCCGCTCATTCCCGGGGACTACCGTGTGCCGTCACGCAGGCCCAGCACGACGACGGCCCACTCGTCCGTGGCGTCCCGGTAGGTCTTGATGGGCTCGAAACCGGCTCGGGTGTGGGCCCGCATCGAGCGCGTGTTGCGCGTGGCCACCTCCGTCACGGTGCAGTCGAAGCGTGCGCCGTAGCTCGCGCGGTGCTCGCGGTAGAGCGCGTCGAACACGCCCTGGCCCCGCCAGGCCTCGGCCACGCACACCTGGCCCATCACGTAGTAGCGGTACTCGCGCAGCGGCCGGCCGCGCCAGCTCAGCGTCTCCAGGAGCTGGAACAGGGGCTCCAGGATGGGAACGAAGGCACGTGCCTCCACCGGCATCACCAGCGCATAACCCGCGAGCGTGTCCCCATCCTTCGCGATGACGCTCGGCGCGAGCGCGTGCATCCGCTCCAGCACGTCCAGCGTATGGGCCACGGTGAGGAAGCCCTGGCTCACGGCCTGCTCGGGTGAGACGTGGTCGCGCAGATTGGCGGCCTGGAGCTGGAGGATCTGCTCCAGCTCCTCGCGGCGCGTGACGAGGCAGGTCCGAGGCGCAGTCGACGGAGTCATGGAGCCCGGTTTCTAATGCCGGGCTCCCTCCATGTCACGCGACCTCAGCGGGGTGACATGGGCCTCCTGGGGCTCGACGACGTTGAAGAACGACTTGATGACCTGTTTGTCTTTGACTTCCCAGGTGATGACCTGTCCCTGGCGGATGAAGTAGCTGTCACCCGGCTTGTACAGGTGGCGCTGTCCCGTGCTGTCCGTGATGGTGACGTCTCCCTGGAGGATGGTGGCGTGCTCCGTGAAGGGGAACGTCACCTCGAGCGTGCCCCGGGTCGCCTTGAAGAGCCCCGCCGTCACGCCATTCGCGCTGTAGTCGACGCGGGCGAAGATTTGAGGATTCCCCTCGAGCACCCGTCCGCCCAGGTTCTCCGGTGGCCCGAGCCAGACGAAGTCCGACTCGTCCACGGGCCCACCCCGAGGGGTGTAGACGATCATCGTGGCCGCTTGCGTCATCGGCGAGTGGTTGCTTCCAGCGCCGGGCTCCAGTGGCTCGCCCGTGCAGGCGCTCATCAGACCCGCGAGTGCAACGACTCCCATGCCCAGCAACCGATGGCGGCGAACGTGACGAGCCATGAGTCCTCCCCGGTTCCAGCGTTCTCGCACGTTTCGCATCCGCCTGGATGCGATCTCCGTGCAAATGCAGATGGATATGCGAAAACGGACTTTTCCACCACGCACCCGGAGAGGGAGCGTTCTCCGGTAGCCGTCGTGGGGTTTCGGTTGCTCTTGGAACGAGCCAGGCGCGAGGCCTTGTCAGTTGACTTCGATGAACGGGTTGCTCAGCTTCGGATCCTTCACGAAGTCCAGGTCCGTGAGGCTCTCCAGGAAGGCGATGAGGTCCGCGCGCTCCTGGGCGCTCAGCTCGAAGGGCCGCACCAGCGGGTTCTTCAGCGGGCTCGCCCGGCCATCGCCCACGTACGGTCCGCTCGTCACCTCGCGGCCGCCGGACGTGTAGAAGTCCAGCACCTGCTCGAGGGTGGCGATGCTGCCGTCGTGCATGTAGGGCGCCGTCAGGGCCACGTTGCGCAACGGCGGCACCCGGAAGCGCCCCATGTCCTTCGGGTTGTTGGTGAACTCGAAGAGGCCGGTGTTGTTCACCGGGTAGGCGCCCAGGCCATCCACGTTGTAGAGGCCCGTGTTCTGGAAGTCCCGCTCGGACAGCTTCGTGTCCTTCGAGCGGAAGGAGTTCGTCAGGTGCGGCCCGCTGTGGCAGTGGTAGCACTCGGCGCGCTCGCCGAAGAACAGCTCCATGCCCCGTTTGGCCGCGGGTGACAGCGCGCTGATGTCTCCCTGGAGGTACCGGTCATAGGGCGAGTTGCCCGAGAGCATCGTGCGCTGGAAGGACGCGAGCGCCTTCACGACGTTGTCCTCGTGGATGGGGTTCTTCTCGTCGGGGAAGGCCGCGCGGAACAACTCCAGGTAGAGCGCGTCCTCGCGGAGCCGTTGCAGCACCTCGTCCAGGCGCGTGCCCATGCCCAGCTCCAGCGGCGTCTCGGCGAAGAGGGGCACCAGGGCCTGCTTCTCCAGCGTGTCCAGCACGGGGTTGGCCCACGTGTACGTGGCGAGGTAGGCCACGTTGGCCAGTCCGGGCGAGTTGCGCGGGACGGCGTGTCCCGTGGAGCCGCTGGGCGTCACCTTGGCGTCACTGAAGGCCCGCTGCTGCTCGTGGCAGCTCGCGCAGGCCATGGTGCCGTTGCCGGACAGGCGCTCGTCGTAGAAGAGGAAGCGGCCCAGCACCACCTTCTCCTCGGACATGGGGTTGTCCGCGGGGACGAAGGGCTCGGGGAAGCCCGGGGGCAGCTGCCACGCATAGGGCTTCTTCTCCTCGCCGCACGCGGTGAGCAACAGCACCGACAGCAGCGCGGTGCTCCACGACAACAGGGCTCGTGAGGTCATCCTGGAGGGACTCCTTTCACTCGAGGAACACGGGCAGGCGGCCCACGTGGCACACGTTGCAGGCGCCCGAGGCCGTGGGGAAGGGCATGAAATTATAGGCCTCGGAGGTGGCGTTCATCACCTTCGGGAAGAGGGGCGTGTCCGGCAGGGGCACCGCCTCCGTGGTGTAGAAGTTGCCGCTCGTGTCGGCCTCCAGCGTGAGCACGACGGTGCCGCCGCCATTGCGCTCCGTGGACAGGAGGAGGGTGGTGTGGGGGTTGGGCCGGCGGTCGCCCGTGACGGCGGAGGTTGGAGTGCATGGGCGTGCCTTCGCGTGGCTCAGCGGACGCGGATGAAGGTGGCGGGCACGTCCCGGGGCGAGCCATCCGCCATCAGGCCCACCTGGGAGAAGAGCGCGGCGCACTCGGGGTCCGAGAGGCTCGACATGCAGCCGGCGATGGTGTCCGTCTTGTTGTCCACGGTGTGGTCGAGGTCGGAGTCCGCATAGAGGGCCGCGAGGTCGAGCACCACCTGGTTGTTCTCGGGGTTGAAGCCGCTCAGGGCCACCGTGGACTGGTTGGTGGCGGCACAGGTGTAGCCCTCGGCCGTGCTGCCGGTGCAGCCGGACGCGCCCAGGTGGAAGAACCAGGTGGCGTTCTTCGTGCTGCGCACCTCGAGGCGCACGAACTTGTAGCCGCCCTTCCAGCTCCACCACATGCCCGGGGCGTTGAGCGGCGCGGGAGCGGTGGCGCCGTCCAGGTGGTTCATCTCCTCGGGCAGCCCCACCTTGAGCTCGAGGCCGGTGTAGTCATTGAAGTCCGGGGCGCGGCCCACCACTTCCAGGCGTGTCTCGGGGCTGCCGGTGTCACAGGTGCCGGTGCCGTTCTCGAAGTCGAGCAGGGCGATGGCGTCCCGCTGCCACGTGCCGTCCTGGTCCAGCTTCAGCGCGTGCTTCTCGCCGTTGGCGCGCACGAGCGTGACGTCGCGCACGTACATCTTGAACTCGAGCAGCTCGATGGTGGTGCCCGACTTGCCGATGTTGGGGTAGCTGGCATCGCAGCGCAGGGCCTGGGTGCCCACCTGGGGGCTGAAGCGCACGGAGAACTTCTTCTCGGCGGAGCCGTCACCTCCACACGCCTGGAGGAAGGGGAGTACGGACAGGAGGCACAGCGCCGGGAGTGGCCTCTGGAGGACCTTCATCTTCCACCTCGGAATGCGCTGGGCGGGGCCAGCGGAGCAGGTGACACCAGCCATAGCAGGGGCGGATCCGCTCGCTCGTGCGGCATTGTGTCGCATCGGCCCACGGGGCCAGCGCTTCCGAGGCGGGGCTCCCAGGTCTGTTCACTTTCTCAAAGCCCGAGAGACAGGCCGCACTCCGAGGAGCCGCAGTGCTTGCGAAGTATCATCGTGGCGGCTGGAGTGGCCTTCGTTGCCGTTTCCGCGGCCGGAGGCGTGTTGATCCTGGCCCCGGTCGTCTTGTTCTAGGAACCACCTCATGAGCACCGATTCATCGAGCGCATCCGGGAAGTTCGACCTGCGGAGCACGCTCAGCGCGCTCGGAAAGCTGGCGAAACAAGAGGCGCGTACGCCCGAGGACCTCGCGGCCATCAAGTCCGCCGTAGCCGGGCTCCAATTCATTCAGCTCAATGGAAAGCTGGACGACTTCCTGGATTATCTCCAGGACGTCGAGAAGGCCGCTGCGCGGGTGACGAGCGTCGAGGCCTCCTTCGGTGACATGTCCGAGGCCATGAAGTGGCTCTGCGCTCAGGCGGAGCCCCGTTTCGGGGCTCGTGTGGAGGTCGCGGGCAAGCCCCATCTCGTCGTTCGCCAGCGCAAGGAGATGTGGTTCTTGATTCCCGCGCCTCCGCTTCCGTCCTTCGAGGAACTGACGGGGGAGTAGTCACCCCCCTACGGATACCGCACGGGCGCGGGCTCCTCGGGCAGGGGGATGAACTCCGTCTCCTGAGGTACCCGGGCGAAGCGCCCCGCCTTCCAGTCCGCCTTCGCCTCCTCCAGCCGCTCCTTCGAGCTCGAGACGAAGTTCCAGAAGATGTACCGCGGACCGTCCATCGGCTCGCCCCCGAGGAAGGCCATGCGCACCTGCGTGGAGGCCCGCACCGCGATCTCGCTCCCCGGACGGAACACGAGCAGCTCGCCCGCGTTGAACTCCGTCCCGTCCAGCTCCACCGTGCCCTCGGCGAGGTAGATCGCTCGCTCCTCGTGCTCGGCCGGGAGCACCAGCCCCGCTCCTTCCTCCAGCCTCAGGTCCGCGTAGAACATGTCCGAGAACGTCTTCACCGGTGAGCGCTTGCCGAAGAGCGCTCCCGCGATGAGGTGCATCCGTACGCCCTCTCCTTCGTGGAAGGGCATCGTCTCGGCGGAGTGGTGGACGAAGGCAGGATCGGTCTCCTCGTACTTCTTCGGGAGCGCCACCCACGCCTGGAGCCCGAAGAGCTTCCCGCCCGCGGCCCGCGTCTCGGGCCCCGTGCGCTCCGAGTGGACGATGCCTCGTCCCGCCGTCATCCAGTTCACCTCGCCGGGCCGGATGGGCTGCACCATGCCCAGGCTGTCCCGGTGGAGGATCTCTCCGTCGAAGAGATACGTGACGGTGGCCAGGCCGATGTGCGGATGCGGCCTCACGTCCAACCCATGGCCCGCGCGGAACATCGCCGGCCCCATCTGGTCGAGGAAGATGAAGGGCCCCACCATCCGCCGCTGCGCCGAGGGCAGCGCCCGCCGCACCTCGAACCCATCGCCCAGATCCCGCGTCCGGGTGACGATGAGCGTCTCCAGCTCGGGGTGCCGCCTCGTGTCGTTCGTCTCTTCCCAGCTCATGCGTTGTTTCTCCTGACACCCATCCCGTGGCCTTCGACCGTTCCGCGTCAGCCGCCCATCATGGGACACACTGTTCCATCCGTGGAATCGGGGCGCCTCGCTCACGGTGTGCCCGCCGGGTTCTCGGGCCAGCGCTCGCGCAGGAAGTCCACGAAGGCCATCACCTTGGGCGAGTGGTGCCGGGTGCCCGGGTAGACCGCGTGCACCGGAGCGCCGGCCGAGCTCCAGTCCGGCAGGATGCGGCGCAGGCGTCCCTCGGTGAGGTCCGTGGCGGAGGGGAGGGTGGGAAGGAGCGCGATGCCCGCTCCCGCCAGCGCCACCGCGCGCAACATGTCGGGCTCGTTCACCACGATGCGCGCACGCACCGAGACCTGGACCGACTTGTTCCCCGAGTGCAGCGTCCAGACGTTCCCCTCCATCCCCGCGCCGAAGACGAGGCAGTCGTGCCGCTCGAGGTCCTTGGGGCTCTTGGGTGCTCCCCGCTCCTGGAGGTATTTCGGGGAGGCCACGACGACGCGCTCGACGTTGCCGAGCCTGCGGGCGATGAGTGAAGAGTCGGCCAGCCGTCCCGCTCGCACGGCCAGATCGAATCCCTCCTCCACCAGGTCCACCGAGCGGTCCGTGCACACCAGCTCGAGCTGCACCTCCGGATAGCGCTTCAGGAACTCCGAGACGATCGGCCCCAGGAAGCTGAAGGTGAGCGGCGCCGTCACCCGGAGCAGCCCGTGCGGCGCGGCCTGCATGCGCGTGACCGCCAGCTCGGCCTGCTCCGCCTCGGCCACGATGCGCGCGCAGTGCTCGTAGTAGGCCTGCCCCACGTCCGTGAGCCGCAGCTTGCGCGTCGTGCGCTGCAGCAGCTGCGCGCCCACCCGCTCCTCGAGCTCGGACACCTTCCGGCTGACGGTGGACTTGGGCATCCGCAGCCCGCGCGCCGCCGCCGTGAAGCTGCCGGCCTGCACCACCTTGGCGAAAACGAGGAGCTCGTTGAGGTCCATGTCCGGTCCCGTTCCTGCGTTCGTTCCATGGGTGGAACAGTTCTTCCAGCCCGCCCCATCTAATCAGGGCCACTGGCCACCGCTACCTTCTGCCTCGTCCACAACGCCTGGTGATCTCCAAGGTGCGCGGCAGCTTCCGGAAGTTCAGCGGCACGGTGTCCCTGGACGAGCAGGAGCCCACCGCCTCGTCCGTCTCCGTCCGCATCGAGGCGCCGAGCATCGACACCGGTGTCCAGCAGCGTGATGAGCACCTGCGCTCGCCGGACTTCTTCGACGTGGAGAAGTTCCCCCTCATCACCTTCGAGAGCACGAAGGTGGAGAAGTCCTCGGACAACGGCCTCCGGGTGACCGGCAAGCTGACCCTCCGCGACGTCACCCGCGAGGTGGTGCTCGAGGCCGAGCAGCTCGGCATCGGCAAGGACCCCTGGGGCAACATCAAGGCCGCCTTCGAGGCGAAGACCTCCATCGACCGCCGGGAGTTCGGTCTGAAGTGGAACCAGGCGCTCGAGACCGGTGGCGTCCTGGTCGGCGAGAAGATCGAGATCTCCCTCGAGGTCCAGGCCATCAAGGCCCAGAGCGCCGAGAAGGCGGCCTGAGCCGCCCAGGGCCCCCTCCACCAACTCATGACCACGGCCACCGTCGAGGTCGTGACCGAGCCCCTCGAGGCCGGAGCGAGCAGGTAACAACGGACCGGTTGGCAGATGGCCCGATGTGTCCTGTCTGCCTTGGTCAACCCGGTGGCTTGACGGGCACGTCCCTGGTCCGCGTACCTTCTGGAGCGACGGTTCTTGTGTCGCGTCACTTCCGGAGATACGCCGTGTCCGATTGTCTTCCCAGCGCTCGCCCTCTGGGTCGTCGCCTGGGTCCCTGCGTTGGCGCCTGTGCCCTCATCGTCCTTGCCTTCCAACTCGCCTGTTCCATGGGCACCCCTCACGGCAGCCTCTCCGCGGGCTACCGCTACGACCCGCTCACGCCTCCGCCGACTCCCAAGGAGGGGGTTGTCGCCACGGTGGAGCCCGGCCTGGAGTCGGTCACCGTGTACGTGGTGGACTTCCTGGAGCCCGGCACCCTCGGCACCCGGCCGGTGCGCATACCCAGGGCCGAGTTCCAGCGGGCCTTTCATCGGCTCGCCCAGGATGTGCGGTTGGGGGAGAAAACGCCTCGGCAAGCCGCTCACGAGTTGCTCGGGCTGTTGGGGCCACCCGAGGAGTCCAGGGTGGAAGCCTCGGGCTATTGGAAGTTGGAGGCCTACGCGGGCCGCGGCTACACCTGGATACCCGAGCACCAGGAGGGGCCCATCCTCCTGACTCCCCAGGCCGAACAGGCCCTGAGGGAGGAGTATCTCCAGTGGTGTACGCCCCGGGGCGGGGGCGACTGCCGGGGCCTGCTGGATGACGGGGGCTACCTGCGCACCGACGACCGGCGCACCCTGGCCTTGTCCATCGCTCTCGGCCACGTGCTCGACGAGACACAGGCCGCATTGGGGCGCGAACTGCTGGACGTGCGAGCGCTCGTTTCCATGGTGGTCTGGACGGTGGGGCTCTACTGCACGATGTGGCTGGTACCCGAGCCGACGACCAAGGCCATCGCCGCTGGCATGACCCTCCTGCTCATGAGCTACCTGGGCCTGAGCACGGTGTACGGGCTGATGGACGGCTGGGCTCGCATGGCGGATGCGGCGCACCATGCCACCACCTTCGAGGAACTGCGCGCGGCGGGCGCGGAGTTCGGCAAGGTGCTGGGCGAGGACTCGGCCAGGGCGATGATTCTGGCGGTGGCCACCCTGAGCGGGCACACGCTGGGCCAGTTGGTGGCGCGGGTGAAGTCACTGCCGGGCTTCCATCTGGCGGGGGCGCGGTTCGAGGCGCAGGGTGGGGCCGCCGTCATGGGGCGGCTGGAGGCCACGGAGGCGGCACTCGCCTCGGAGGGGGCGCTGGCCCGGGCGGTGGCGGCGGCGGAGATGGTGGCCACCTCTCCGCAGGGCCCCCTGGCCATGGTGATGTTCAAGAAGGGGCAGGGGCATGGGACGGAAACGGCACCTGGAGGCCGATCCTCCGCCACCGTCCTCCGCCACCGGGGCGGCAACCGGCAGGTCCAGCTCAGCGACGGTCAGCGTTGGCACCTGATGACCTACTCATAATGCACCCCTTCCATTACCTGGAGGTCAGGTGGGAACTGTCCGCCTGCTTCGCTGATCGGTGGGCTCATCGCCTTGAGTCTCTTGACCGTCTCCGGATCAAGCTTGAACC
>NZ_DBNGVP010000151.1:0-86619 GCF_057119385.1 Archangium sp.
GACGCGCCTCCTGCCGTTTGGTGGTGGTTGTCTGAACAACACCCCTCTACCACTCGGGAGGTCAGGCGCGTCACCCTTCTTTTCCGGTCACCCTCCAGCCCTTCTGGTGAATAAGGCGGGGTGAGGACAACCTCGAGCACGAGCACTACACGGACTCGGGTGGCAAGTCCGGTGGCCAGAAGGAGAAGCTCGCCTATACGGTGCTCGCGGCGAGCCTGGCCTACCAGTTCGGGCTGCAATGGGGAGAGACGCGCTCGCGCTCGTTCCGCTTCGTCGTCATCGACGAGGCGTTCGGCCGGGGCTCGGACGAATCCGCGGCCTATGGGCTGGAGCTCTTCCGCCAGCTCAACCTGCAGCTCCTCATCGTGACGCCCCTGCAGAAGATTCGTGTCATCGAGCCCTTCGTGGCGAGCGTGGGCTTCGTGCACAATGACGAGGGTCAGCGCTCCAAGGTGCGCAACCTCACCCTCGAGGAGTACCGGGCCGAGCGCGAGGCGCACAGCGCATGAGCGCGCCCTCGGAGTGGACCACGCCCGAAGCCCTGCGTGCACAGGTGCAACGCGCCTGGGACACGGGGCGCATCCTCGCGGCGTCCCTCTCCGGAGAGCCGCTCTTCCCGCTTCCGCTCCGGCTGCGCCGGCCAGACAACGCGGCCCTCTCGAATCACTTCGACGAGGTACGACAGTGGATTCGCGCATTGGAGGAAGGCAGCCGGGAAGCACTGGGCTACGGGTACACCCTCGAGTGGACGCAGGTGCGCCACCGCCAGCTCGGTCACAACCGCGTCCCTTGCGCGGCCGTCATCCCCACGCAGGCGGATGCGCTGCGGCTGGTGCGCAAGTCACGTGAAGCGGAACGCTTCGGAGAGCTGGCGGCGGCCACGCTGCAAGCCTTTCCGGAGCTGCACGGCCAGGTGGTGAAACGCCCCTTGCGCCTCCTGGAGCACGCGGAGGACTGGAGGCGGGTGCTCGCCGTGCTGGCATGGTTCCGCGCCCATCCCCGCTCGGGGCTGTACTTGCGCCAGCTCGACATCCCCGGTGTGGACACGAAGTTCATCGAGCGCCATGAGGGACTCCTCTCGGAGTGGCTCGAGCGGCTGCTCCCTCCCGAGGCGATGGACGTGAGCGCCCCACGCTCCGATTTCGAGAGACGCTTTGGACTGCGGAGCAAGCCGGCACGGGTCCACTTCCGGCTGCTGGACCCGCGGCTCTCCATCCAGGGTCTCCGCGACCTGTCCGTCCCCGCGGCGGAGTTCGCCGGACTGCGGCTCCCGGTGGAGCAGGTGTTCATGACGGAGAATGAAATCAATGGCCTGGCCTTTCCAGACGTGCCGGGAAGCCTCGTCATCTTCGGCCTGGGCTATGCGCTGGAGCGGCTGGGCGAGGTCACCTGGCTCGCGTCCAAGCGCCTCTATTACTGGGGCGACCTCGATACCCACGGATTCGCCATGCTCGATCGCCTGCGGGCCGCGTTTCCCCAGGCCCGCTCCCTCCTCATGGACCGGGAGACCCTGATGGCGCATGAGCCCTTGTGGGTCGAGGAGCGTGAACCCCACCACGGAACCCTCGGCCGGCTGACCGCGGCCGAGTCCACGCTCTTCCGGGACCTTCAGCAGGACCGCTTGGGACCCCGAGTCCGGCTCGAGCAGGAGCGCATCCGCTACGGATGGTTGGAGCACGCGCTCGCCGGGCTGCTGGACCAAGGACGGTCCTGAACCTCGGCTGCGGCCTCGACACCCGGGTGTATCGAATCGATCCGGGGCCCAAGGTCCGCTGGTTCGACGTCGACCTTCCCGACGTCATCGCGCTGCGCGAGCAGCTCTACCCGGAGCGCGAAGGCTATCGCCGGATTGGCTCTTCGGTGACGGACCTCTCCTGGCTCGATGCCATCCCTGGAGACACGCCGGTGCTCGTCATCGCCGAGGGACTGGTGATGTACCTGCACGAAAAGGATGGGACGGCGTTGTTCCGGCGGCTCACCGAGCAGTTCCCGAGCGGGCAGCTCGCCTTCGACGGCTACAGCGGGGCGATGGTGCGCCTGGTCTCCCGCCTCGCGACGGTGCGTGGCGCGAAGGTCGAGCTCGTCTGGGGAATCAACGATCCGCACGACCTCGAGAAGCAGGTCCCGAGGCTTCACCTCGTCGAGGACGTCTCGTTCCTGACGATGCCCGAACTGGTCGGCCGGCTGTCCAGGAGCTGGTTCTCCAAGGCGATGGCCGGGGCCCTGGGCCGACGGCCGTTCTACCGGAACCTGGTCCGGCACCTGCGCTACGAGTTCCAGGGCAGTGGGCCCCGGCCGTAGGAGTCAATCATTGCGGCCCCAATAACCTGAAATCCCGGCTCTTCCATGAAAACGCCATTTTATGCTATACCCGGAGTGCGTCCGACGCTCGCTCCGGGTGCGGCATGAGGCCGTCTTCATGGAACGAGCGCCCGACCCGGCCTACCCATGAACTTCAAGAAACTCCTCCCGCGTACCACCTTGTCCCTGGGTCTCATGTTCAGCCTGGCCGCGTGCCAGCAGGAGGACGCCCCCCCTCCGCAGGCCCAGGCTCAGGTCATCGAGACCGTCCGCATGTCCGTGGAACAAGAACCCTCGGACACGGCCTTCGATGACCTCTACAAAGCGGCGCTGGAGGTGAAGCCCGGCAGCGACAGCCTTCCCCCGGATCAGCTCAAGCTCCTGGCGGATCAACTGACCGCGGAGGGGTTGTCCGAGGAGGAGTTCAAGAGTGCCATCCTCCGCTACTACGCCCTCAACGCCGCGGACGTGGAGGCCGTGCTGGCGCAGGTTCGCGCGCGCCACATCGAGTACGCCAGGACGAATGGACAGGACGTGGCGCAGCAGATGGAGGACGAGCCGAAGATCGCCGCCGCCGTCCAGGACCTGAACAAGTACGCGCTGCAGGCCTACGGTCTCCCCTTCCACCAGGCCACCCTGCGGGACAACACCGGGTTCGGGGAGGAGATTGTGCTGTCCCACGGGCTGACGCCCCCGGTGACGGAGAAGGCGTTCTACTGCGCGGAGGACTACTACCCGCGCTACGTCAGCGGCTCGTTGCCCTGGAGGATCCGCTCGTCCTGGAGCGTCCAGTCCCGCTACCGGTGGCAGGACGGCTGCCAGCTCAACCACGGTCCGTTCAACGATGACATCAGGAATTGGATCGCGCTGAGCGGCGGTGTGGTGGGAATGATCTACACCAACGGCTGGGGTGGGAAGCTCGCCGCCAACAACCGCAACTTCTATTACAAGTGGTGGACGCTCCCCATCTTCGGGCTCACCCCCTGGCACATGATGATGTTCCTGAAGGCCCGCGCCTACTGAGCCACGGGCCACCCCTTACGCCATGGCCATCGTCAGGTGTTCGTCCGTGTGCCGGGTCGCGTGGTGTGGGGTGGCCCTTTTGTTCGTATCGGTGCTCGCCGGTTGCGCCACAGCGCCCGGCGTACAGCCCCGCCCCTGGAATTCGAGGGGGCAGCGAACCCTCGCGGCGATGAGCGACAGCCCAGGGGTGGTGGGGGAACCCACTGGCCTGACGCTCAAGGGCTACAACGTCCCAGGGCGGAATCCGAACTCGCGGATGCCCTGGGAACTCTTCCTGGGCGGCGCCGCACACCGGCTGATTGCCTATATGTACGGGGTGAGGCATCCGGATCGCCAAGTCTATTACAACAACAAGCACATCAAGGTCATCATCGAGGAAACGAGGATTGGAGATGTGTCCCGCCTGCTCCCGGGCGAGCACAAGATAAGCCCCGACATCACGGACATTACCCGCCGTGCGCTCTTCGAGATCAAGCCCTGGCACGAGCAAGGCCTCCAGGAAGGACGTGAGCGGTCGAGAACCTATCTGGCCGCGTTGAACCGGACCATCCTGGCCGGCAAACACTTCACGGGTGGCTCGGACTTCCACGGCGAAGTCCTGATTCGCTTCGCACGAGGACAATACATCTGGCGACTGGAGTGGCGGACCCACGAACCCGGAGTAGTGCTGTACCGCTGGACCCGTAGCCAGCAGCGCTTCGAGTCCGAGAGAGCGGCGTACGAGGCTGGGCAGTGGGAGGAGCTCGAGGCGGAGGAATTGCGACAGTACGGCGGGTGGGTGGAGAAGGCCGTGGAAGACATGATCAGCCGACGCGAGAAACTCGCCACCTTCAGTGGAGCCATGGGCCTCGTTATCGATCTCGTGGGCAATGCCGCGAGGGTGGTGCTGTGGGGTGCACTCCTGAGCCAGATGGACTCGAGTCCGGGAGCCCAGCAGCCCCCCGCTCAAGGAGGAGGACAGGTCATCCCCTTTCCAGCGAGGCCGCAACCCATGGAGCCCCCGCGCCAGGTACCCGCCGCCGCGAGCATGCCCCTTCCTCACTGAGAACCTGGTTTGCTAGGACGCACGTCATGATGCCCGGACAGACGTCCTCCCTGCGACTGCCGTCCTTCCTGCATGGCACCTTCCGCTCAGTCCAGCAGAAGGCAAGGAAGGAAGGATTGCGGTGCGGCGAGCAGTACCACAAGGACGGCACCTTCCCGGCGCCCCGGCAGCTGTTGGAAGTCCCCCCTGACGAAGTGGTGCTGGCGCACGAGGTGGTGGACTTCCAGCGCGAGCGCCCAGCCTGGCGGCTGTACATGGTGTCGAACCTCATGGGCCATTTGTCCGAGACCCCGTCTGGAGAAAGGCGGAATCCATTTCCCGTGAGGGACAATTACGAAACGTTCTTTCGCGAGACGGCGTGGGGCTCACTGTTCTTCGCGACCACATACCTGCACCCGATGAGCGCGGAGCGTACTGCGCAGCGTCTCCAGGCGGTGTTGCGCTTCTGGGAACCGCTCCAAGGGGCGCGCTATCTCTTCAAGAAACTGGGTGCGGCACATACCTTGGAGGAGCTGATGGTGGCTGCTTGCGGCTGGGCCCTTGAGGCATGGTACCCCGAGAAAGAAGCATCGGTGCGCGTACGCCTGGAGAAAGCGGCGGAGCACATGGCCCGAGCGAACCGGGAGGACAGCATCGAGGCCATTCTCAGACAGCTGCCCCGGGCGCTTTCTTCCGAGCGAGACCTGAAGCACCGGCAGGTTCTGTCTGATCCCACCTTTCAACGAGAGCGCCTCGCATCACTCGATCCGTCCTCTTTCGAGCGGGTGTCTGGTGCATGCACGGCAGAGCTGCTCGCGCTGTTGTTCGACTGGGACGACAAGCTCGAGGCGCATCAAAAGCCAGTATAGGTGTCAAACACCTCGTAGGGATTGACTCTGGTCACTCGACCATTCTTGCTGCGCAGAGCGTCTGCTCGTAGAACTCGCAACAACACAGCCGCAGCCTGTTGCACGCGGGCGCCTTCACCACGAGGTATGGCGGGCGGGCGTAGGAGTATCCCCAGTCAAGTCTCCGTACAACATCGTCCATCGGACAAATACTAGACACCTAACTGGATGCGCGAAGAGCGAAGCGCTGCGATGCACCTCGCCTTGTTCCGTTTCAGCCACCGCACCGTGGAGCGCCAATAGAAACAGGAGCAAAGCACGTCATCTGCCTTCTCTTGCCCTGCATCGGGAAGAGCGTCAACCAAGCAATTTGAACCTCGAACCAAGAATCGCCAATGGGCGTGGCGCATAAGTGGCTGCATTACCCTGAGTCGATCTGGCAAGAAGCCCCTTCTCTTGCAAAGGCTGCAGATAACCCTGGATGAAATTAGGAGCATTTTGAATACTGTAATCTTTATAATCTTTAGGACGCGCCGAGCCCTTCTCGCAAATCAACCGCAACACTCGTTTTTCCCTATCCGAAAGTTTCAATCGACCGAGCTGTTGTTTCGTAGAGTTTTGAAGAATTCTTTCGGCCTGCGAAGGCGGGATAGTGCGCAACTTAGGATCATCAGCAATCGCGTCAGTTATAATCTCATCGGCAACCTTGAAGACATACCTAATCTCCCCAGAAGACGCATCAAAAAGAACCCTAAGCAACTCCTCACCGATAGGCGCAACAGCATCATCTCTAAGACGGTAAAAATTCAAGCGGGCTTGCGTTGCAAGATTGAAATCATCCCAAGAAAGCCCCTCCAAGGTTGTTTCAGTGCCTTTGATTCGCTGCGTAACCCTCGGAGCTTCTGCATCAATCAAGTCGTACAGCCCCCGCTGACCAATCAAAACCCACCAAACAGACCTCATCGCAAATAGAGTATCACGGTATTTATTCAGCAACTTAATGACTTCATCCGAATCAACCATCTCGATATTATCAATAGCCATTACAATACCGCGATAATTGCGTATCAACCTTGCCGAATCCGCAAGGGCAGCCAAGCGATCCACTAAGGAATCTGGAGAGAAGTCCTCCAACTTCCTCTTTGCCACAGAAACGGAAAACGTAGCACTGCCGCCAACCCCCAAAACTGTTCCACCGCCTCCTTTTGACGTGCTTTCTGACTGATTTAGCGAATCCATCCAATCTGCGGTTTCAGTCACAACAGGCGGAACCGGCTCCCCGAGAAGGCTACAGCTCCACCTAACAGAATTGATCGCAGACCGGATAAATCTGCCCAACAAGTTGTGCTCTTCGATTTTTTCTTCGAGTTGCACAGTTTTGACACAAGGCATGATCAAAGGAGGATCAAATGCCAAGTCAAATTCTCTCTTCCCCATCAAGCAAAGGTACTGACAAACATTCAGGAAGCTAGTCTTCCCTGTTCCAATATTTCCACCAATAACCGTTGTAGCCCCAGTAGAGGAGTCCCACTTTCCCAACAGACGCCGAATTTCCGCACCACGACCGACAAAAAGATCCACTCCCTCTCGTGAAATAGTCAGCGGCGTTGCGAAATATGGGTTCTCACGAAAACCAAGTATGTTCCAAAGGCTTTGCATTTCCGCCCAACCTTCCATTCACGCTGCGTGTAATGACCTCATACGCCCAAACGCAATCATATTTCAGTCCAACCCCGATCAGCAGCCTCAGCCGTTCGCCGCCGCGGGGCTCGCGCCGAAGCCCCGTGCCACGCGCGTCCTGTCCTCCTGGTAGCGCCGCAACAGCCACTGGCCCGAGGGCCTCGCCCGCACGGACGCGCGCAGCTCGGCGAGCGCCTTCGGCACCTCCTCCGCCGGCCGCACCGTGTACGGCGAGCCCTCGGCCGCCACCAGCGGGCTGTAGAGCGACGCCGCGGTGATGTCCGCGATCGACAGCGACTCGCCCACCAGGTAGCGCGACGGGTCTCCTTGAATCTCCCGCTCCAGCCTGTCCAGCCCCTCCAGCATCTTCACCCGCGACTCCTCCACCTTGTCGGGCGTCAGCGCGTACTGGCGCCGGATGGCTGTCTTGATGACGGGCAACAGCACCATGCCCACCAGGCGCAGCGGCAGCGGGAACGCGCCGAACATCAGCGGCTTGATGTCCGCTCCACTGGCGAAGAGCGTCGCGTACACCCAGCGGCGCACGTGCTTGCCGGCCATCTCGTCGAAGTACGTCTCCAGCTCGAGCACCCGCTCGCGCTCGGGTCCTCCAGCCGGAATCAGCGCCGGAGCCGCCGGGTAGGCACGCTCCAGGTGCAGGGCGATGTCCGTGGAGTCCGTGACCACCGTGCCCCGATCCACCAGCACGGGCACCGTGCCCCGGCCCCCCTTCGTCAGGCGCTTCGTCACGAAGCGGTGCGGGCCAGGAATCAGGTTCTCGATGACGTAGGGAAGCCCCTTCGCGTCGAGGTTCCAGCGGGTCTTCTCGCAGTAGTGCGAGATGGGGAACTGGTACAGCGTGATCTCGGGTCGGGCCATGGGCCGGCAGCATGCCGCTTCCCAGGCCCCCGGGTACAGCGGGGCTTGCGCGGCGAAGCCCCGAACAGAGGAGAATGCCCCCATGAGAATCCACGCCTGCCTCGCCCTCGCCGTCCTCGCCACCGCCTGCGGCCGGGAGCCGCCCACCCAGGAGGAGATCGACGACGCGAAGACGCGGGTGGACCTCGCCATCCACGCGGCCCATCAGGCCCGTATCGCGCTCGAGTTGCTCGGGCTCCTCCCCGTCTACACCTGTGACGAGCCACGGCGCACCTTCGTGGGCCGGGCCGCCGAGGGTGTCCAGGTGAAGACCGCCTGCGTCACCGCCACCGCCGAGGCCCGGAGCGAGTCCTCGGACGCGGTGGTCTTCTCCTTCCCGGACACGCCGTGCTCCGTGAACGGACACACCGTGTCGGGACACACCGACTTCATCTACCAGGGAGGTGAGGAGCGGATGGACCTCACCGCCGACCTCAACGGGCTGACGGTGGACGGCCAGGTGCTCCAGGCCACGGTGGGCTACGGCACCTGCGGCGACGAGACGCGCTTCTGGACCGCCGCCGCGGGCGCCATCCCGGGCCGTCCCGGCCACACCTACCGCGTGGACGGGCGGTTGGGCGTGCGCGAGGGCGCTCCCGTCTTCGGGGGCACCTCGCTCGTGTTCGACGGACCGGGCCAGGTGTCCGGGCCGCTGGGCACGGACCGCGTCACCTTCACCGCCCTGGAGTACGAGGTGGGCGAGTTCCTGCCCAAGAAGGGCCAGGCCTTCATCGAGACGGCCCGAGGACACCGGGTGCGGGTGGACTTCAGCGAGGTGCTGTGGCGGGTGGGCAAGGTGGAGGTGGAGATCGACGACAAGGCCCCGGTGACGGTCCCCATCGTCCGCTGAGCCGCGCCCGAGGTAGACTGGGCGGCATGACCGCCCCCGATTCCCGCCCCGCCTCCGGCCTGCTCGCCCGCGCCCTCAAGAAGGTCGGGGAGCTCACCAGCCCGGAAACCCGCTCGGGCAAGGTCTTCACCCAGGCCGAGCGGGGTCTCACGAAGGTGGCCGCCCGCCTGGCCGAGAGCCCCACCTTCCTGCGCGTCAGCGGCGGGCTCATGCGCCGCGGCTTCACCCTGCAGATCCGCCGCACTTCACTCATGGAGAAGACGCTGCACTCGCTGCGTGTGCCCACCTCCTCCGAGGTGGACTCCCTGCGCGACCAGCTGCGCCGCATGGGGGACCAGGTCGAGGCCCTCGGCTCGCAGCTCGAGCACGTCGTGGAGCTGCTCGAGCGCCAGGAGCAGCCGCCGGCCGCCCCGGACGCCACCCGCTCCGTCTCCCCCACCCTCGCCGCCTCTCCCGTGCCCGTGCCCCGGCGCCGCCGCAATGGCTCGGCCCGGTAGGAGCCCCGGTCATGCCCTCCGGCCTTCTTCCCCCTGGAGCCCTCCCGTGAATCGGCCCGCCCAAGCCTTCCAGCGGATCCGCTCGTTCGTGTCGTCGCAGGTGGACGTCTCGCGCTCGCTCGCGCAGGCGCTGCAGGACCGCTCCATCAATCCGTACCCGTACCTCAAGCCCCTCTTCGAGAAGGCCGCCGGGGTGCGCGAGCCGCCCATCAGCCCCACGCCGCACTCGGTGGTGTACACGCGCGGCAGCATGCGCCTGTTGCGCTACGCCTCGCCCCGGCGCCGCTACCGCACGCCCATCCTCTTCGTCTACTCGCTCATCAACCGCTGGTACATCCTCGACTTCCTGCCCGGCCGCAGCCTCATCGAGTACCTCACCCGCCAGGGCCATGACGTCTACGCCATCGACTGGGGCATCGCCGGGCAGGACGAGCAGAACCTCACCTGGAGCGGGCTGCTCGGCGGCCACATCCGCACCGCCGTGCGCTGGACGCAGCGGGTGAGCGGCAGCGACGACGTGACGCTCTACGGCTACTGCATGGGCGGCACCATGGCGCTCGCCTACACCTCGCTCCACCCCGAGGGCGTGCGCAACCTGGTGGTGCAGGCCACCCCGGTGGACTTCAGCAAGGGCGGCATCTACTCGCTGTGGACGCAGCCCCAGCACTTCGACGTGGACTCGCTGGTGGATGCCTACGGCAACGTGCCCACCTACGTGCTGGAGAGCGGCTTCTTCATGGCCGGCCCCGTCCAGCGCATCACCAAGTGGTTGGACCTGTGCCGGCAGATCGACGACCCGGCCTTCGTCACCACCTTCCTCGCGCTGGAGCGCTGGGGCGCCGATGCCGTGCCCTTCCCGGGCGAGGTGTACCGGCAGTACATGCGCGACTGCTACCAGCAGAACCTCTTCTGCCAGAACCGCATGGAGGTGGGCGGCGAGCGGGTGGACCTGAGCCGCATCCACTGCGCCGTGCTCAACATCATCGCGGAGCAGGACAACATCGCCCCGCCGGCCATGAGCGAGCCGCTGCAGGGCCTGCTGGTGGGCACGAAGGACTGTCAGACGATGCATTTCCCGGTGGGCCACATCGGCCTGTCGGCCTCCAGCAAGTCGCCGGTGAAGGTATGGCCGCGCATCGACGGCTGGATGAGTCAGCGTTCGCGGCCCATGGAGGGAGGGGAATGAACGAGGCGCGGGGACGGGAAGTCCGGGTGCTGTCGCGAGAGGGCGCGGTGCGGCTGCGCGACGGTCGCAAACTGGCCTACGTGGAGGCCGGGAACCTTCAGGGCATGCCGGTCATCTTCCTGCACGGCAACCCGGGCTCGCGCTACATGCGGCACCCGGATGACGCGCTCACCGCCAGCATGGGCGTGCGGCTCATCACGCCGGATCGTCCGGGCTACGGGCACTCGGACTTCAAGCGGGGCCGCACCCTGCTGGACATGCCGGCGGACATCGAGCAACTGGCCAACGAGCTGGGGCTGGGGCGCTTCGCGGTGATGGGCGTGTCCGCGGGAGGCCCCTACGTGGCGGCCTGCGCGTACCGCCTGGGCGAGCGGCTGACGGGCGCGGCCATCGTCTCCGGCTCGGCGCCCTTCAACCGCAGCGACGCCATGGCGGGCGTCAACCGGGACTACCGCGCGGCCTACAGCATGGCCATGTGGCCGGGCTGGCTGCTGGAGCCGGTGATGCGCCTGCACGACCGCACCGTCCGCCGCAAGCCCGACTCCGCCCTCGTGGCGCTGATGAAGGAGTGCTCGGCGGATGACCGCGCCGTGCTGTCGGACCCGGCCATCTCCAAGCAGGTGAAGGGCTTCCGCCTCGAGGCCTCGCGCCAGGGGGTGCAGGGGATGATTCAGGAGGCCCGGCTGCTCACCTCGCCGTGGGGCTTCCCGCTGGAGGACATCCGCATCCCGGTGCACCTCTGGTACTGGGAGGGAGACTCCATCGTGCCGCTGCAGATGGGGCGCTACCTGCACGCGCGCATCCCGAACACCGTGCCCCACTTCCTGCCGGGCGGAGGACACTTCTCCCTCTATTCGAACTGGAAGGACATCCTCACCCCGCTGGTACGTGGCTGACGGACCCAGGGTCCCGGGAATGAGCGGGACCTGCGCTATCGCACGTCGAGGATGCGGCCCTTCCCGTCGATGGCGTAGGTTGCCCCGGCATCGAGAACGATCGCATCGATGCCACACCGGGACAGCCGGGGCAGGAAGCTCACGAAGTAGAGTTCTTCACTGACCTGCAAGACCGACGTGTCGTACGTCTCCCAACGCGAGAGGCACTCCGCGAGCCGTGGGTTGTCCGCCGTCACCTTCGAACCGTGCGGAATGAAGTCGTCCATCGCAACCCGGAGTGCCGCCAGGGT
Source organism: Archangium sp. (assembly GCF_057119385.1). Classification (NCBI taxonomy): domain Bacteria; kingdom Pseudomonadati; phylum Myxococcota; class Myxococcia; order Myxococcales; family Archangiaceae; genus Archangium; species Archangium sp. Next base: position 11,514 of record NZ_DBNGVP010000151.1, read on the forward strand.
GGGCCCATTCAAGCGGACACCTTGCTCGAGGGAGTTGGGAAACGTCACCCGCTCCGCCTCCTCAGGAGGGGCCCACTCCGCCTTCTGGTGCTTGTGATAGCCAAAGTGGGAGAGCAGGGAGCAACCCGTCAGGAGGCAGGAGCAGCAGAGCACAACGGGCACGAGCGATTTCATGGCAACCAGTCCTGCCCCTCGAACATCCGGATGTCCCCAGCGTCATTACCAACCTGGCCAATGGCAACCCATTCACCGCCGCGCAAGGCCGAGACCACGCGCGTCGTATTGTTGTACCCATACGCTCTGCATTCCCCATTCTTCTCTCGATAGAGAAGCAGCAACTGACGGTCGAAAACCCGTCCGGTACGCTTGTCAACCAGACGCGTCGGGCGCCACAGACTCTCGCCGCTCAAGTCTCCTCTCGAGAACTGCCGATTGTTGGGATGGGAATGAGCCCCTCCCAGGATGATGGACTCCCTGTGCTCCGGGTCATCCACCACACTGGGTAGCTCACAGAACTTCCGCCCACCGGCCTTGGTGCCTCCGATGTCGGAGAGATAGCTGAGGAAGAACGCGTTCTCCACGCCCGAGTAATAGTGCAGCGCGCAGTACTCGAAGCCGTAGGCACCGTTCGATGCTCCGGGCTGGCGGGTCATGATCTCACATGCGTTCGTGGCCAGTTCCTCCGACGTCTTGAACGGCCCCGCCAGCGGCCCGTCAACCTGGAGCCGCCCATCTTCCATACGGCGCACTCGAACATGGGGGTTGGGAGCCGAGCATCCCCAAGCGCTTCCCACCAGCCACAGCAGCATCCAGCAGCAGCGCCTGGACATGTCTTCTCCCCGAAAGCCCTCTTTGAACGAACCGTCAAGAAAGAGTTCCAAGATTATCATGGAACGACCTGGATTCGACGCGCAAACGATTTCACCAGCTGAAGGCCCCACGCGTTCTCCGCTAGCGTCCCCGGTGTGAGCGACGACACCTCCCTGCCAGCGTTCCGCACCGTGCCGCGCACGGGCGTCATCTACGTCACCGCCGAGGCCACGCGCCGCGGCTACCGCGCCGGAGACCCCGAGTGGTGCAACCTCGGCCAGGGCCAGCCCGAGACGGGGGAGCTGCCCGGCGCCCCGCCCCGCATCGGCAGCGTCACCGTGGACGTGAACGACCTGGAGTACGCCCCCGTGGCCGGCCTCTGGGAAGTGCGCGAGGCCATCGCCTCCCTCTACAACCGGCTCTACCGGCGCGGCCTCCCCAGCCAGTACTCCGCCGAGAACGTGTCGCTCTCCGGCGGTGGCCGGGCCGCCCTCACCCGCGCCGCGGCCAGCCTCGGCACCGTCAACCTCGGCCACTTCCTCCCGGACTACACCGCCTACGAGGAGCTGCTGGACGTCTTCAAGGCCTTCACCTCCATCCCCATCCTCCTCGAGGGCGAGCGCGGCTATGCCTTCACCCACGAGGACCTGCGCCGGGAGATCCAGGGCCGCGGCCTCTCCGCCCTGCTCTTCTCCAACCCCTGCAACCCCACCGGCAAGCTGGTGCAGGGCGAGGAACTGGCGCGCTGGGTGGGCGTCGCCCGCGAGCAGGAGTGCACCCTGCTCATCGACGAGTTCTACTCGCACTACCTCTGGACGGGCCGCCCCGGGCACCTGCCCCTGGAGAGCGCCGCCCGCTACGTGGAGGACGTCAACAAGGACCCCATCGTCCTCTTCGACGGCTTCACCAAGAACTGGCGCTACCCGGGCTGGCGCATGACGTGGACCCTCGGCCCGCGCCAGGTCATCGACGCGGTGTCCAGCGCGGGCAGCTTCCTCGATGGCGGTGGCAGCCGGCCCCTCCAGCGCGCCGCGATTCCCCTGCTGGACGAGCAGCTGGTGGTGAAGGAGACGCTCGCCATCCACCACCACTTCCGCGAGAAGCGCGACCGCTTCCACTCGCGCCTGGAGCGGCTGGGCATCCGCACGGACCGGCCGCCCGATGGCACCTTCTACGTCTGGGGCAACGTGTCCGGACTGCCCGCCCCCCTCAACGACGGCATGGGCTTCTTCCGCGCCGCGTTGGACGAGAAGATCATCACCGTGCCCGGCGAGTTCTTCGACGTGAACCCCGGCAAGCGGCGCGCCCGCCCCTCGCGCTTCCGCAGCTACGTGCGCCTGTCCTTCGGCCCCTCCATGGAGGTGCTGGAGAAGGCCCTGGGCCGCCTGGAGGCCCTGGTGCTCCGCCACACCGGCCGCTAGTCCCTTTCCTGGAGACCCCCACCATGGACCATCCGCACTACTACCACTCGCACGACCTGGCCCGCTTCCCGGACATCGGGAAGAACCGGCCCGAGCTGGCCCAGAAGTTCTTCGACTGGTACGGCGCCGTCTTCGCCGAGGGCGCCCTGTCCGCGCGCGAGAAGTCGCTCATCGCCCTGGCCGTGGCGCACGCCGTCCAGTGCCCCTACTGCATCGAGGCCTACAGCAAGGACGCGCTGGAGAAGGGCTCGGACCTGGATCAGATGACCGAGGCCATCCACGTGGCGGCGGCCATCCGTGGCGGCGCCTCGCTCGTGCACGGCGTGCAGATGCGCAACCACGTGGACAAGGTGGGCATGTAGGAGACCCGTCATGTCCAGGAGCACCCCGCCCTCCCTCCAGGCCCGGAGCAGTCCCCTCGCCGCTCCCGCCACCCAGCGGGAGGCCCTCCACCAGGTGCCGCTCCCCCGCGAGTTCGACGAGGCGCTGCGGCAGTCCGGGCTCCACCCGCTGCGGCCCTCGCGGCTCGACATCTTCCAGATGAACCTCGGGAAGATGTGCAACCAGACGTGCCGCCACTGCCACGTGGACGCGGGGCCGGACCGGCGCGAGGTGATGAGCCGCGAGACCATGGAGCTGTGCCTCGCGGCGCTGGCGAAGACGTCCATTCCCACCGTGGACCTCACGGGCGGCGCGCCGGAGATGAACCCGCACTTCCGCTGGCTGGTGGAGGAGGTGCGCAAGCTCGGCCGCCATGTGATGGACCGCTGCAACCTCACCATCCTGGAGACGAAGCCCCATTACGATCTGCCCGGCTTCCTCGCCGAGCACCGGGTGGAGGTGGTGTGCTCGCTGCCCCACTACCGGGCGCTCAACACGGACAAGCAGCGCGGCGAGGGCGTCTACGAGCAGTCCATCCGCGCGCTGAAGCGGCTCAACGCGCTCGGGTATGGAGATGGCCAGAGCGGCCCGCGGCTGGTGCTGGTGGCGAATCCCGTGGGTGCCTTCCTGCCGGCCGGACAGGCCTCGCTGGAGGCGGAGTGGAAGCGGGAGCTGCTGCGCCACCACGGCATCCGCTTCGACAGCCTGTATGCCCTCACCAACATGCCCATCAGCCGTTTCCTCGAGTGGCTGCGGGAATCCGGCAACCTCGATGCGTACCTGCAGCGGCTGGTGAGCGCCTTCAACCCCGCCGCGGCCCGCGGGGTGATGTGCCGCAACACCCTCTCGGTGGGCTGGGACGGCCAGCTCTACGACTGCGACTTCAACCAGATGTTGGAGCTCCCGGTGGAAGCCGGGGCCCCGCGCCACATCCGGGACTTCGACCTGGCCGCGCTGGAAGCCCGCGCCCTCGTCACGGATCGCCACTGCTTCGGCTGTACGGCGGGTGCCGGCTCGAGCTGCGGCGGCGCCACCACCTGAACGTCACGAATCCAACACCGCCTACTCCCTTGGACATGGGGGGCCGCCGCCGTCACGGAGCCTGCCTGCCACGCCGAGCAGGCAGGCAGGCGCCTCGGTGCGCCCGGACTCCGGCATTTCACGGGGCCCGTCACATCACGGCGCCCATTTCTCTATCCCGGCAGCAGGAGGCGGAACCTCAATGACCGGGACGCCCTTCACGTTGCCTCCTGAGCAGTACCCGGCGTCCGCGAGTCAGGAGCAACCACCCATGTTGCATGGCGACACCCAGATTCGAGGCCACAACCCCCCCGAGTCGCAGTTTCACGACCGAGGCCGCTTCGGCCGGCTCTTCCCGGGCCTGCCTGTCTTCGCCCCCGACAACGACAAGATCCGCGAGGCGCTCTTCGAGATCGGCAAGCTGGGGGGATTGATGGACGCCCTGGACCTCCCGCCGCCGCCGCCGCCGGATGCGCCCAGGCAGCCCAGCAACATCGACAACGAGACCATTCCCGCCGGCTTCACGTTCTTCGGGCAGTTCGTCGATCACGATCTGACGTTCGATCCGACTTCCATCCTGGAGCGGCAGAACGATCCGGAGGCCATCGAGAACTTCCGCACGCCGGCCTTCGAGTTGGACAACGTGTACGGCTCCGGTCCCCGGGTCTCGCGCCACCTCTATGACGTCAATGACCAGGCGAAGTTCCTCCTCGAGAAGCTCGGCGGTCCCGACTCCAACGACGACATGCCGCGCAACAGCCAGAACACCGCGCTGATCGCGGATCCGCGCAACGACGAGAACACCATCGTCTCGCAGCTCCACGTGGCCTTCCTGAAGTTCCACAACGCCATCGTGGATCATCTGCGCAAGAAGAACCCCAACGACCCGCAGGTCTTCGAGAAGGCCCAGCGGATGGTGCGCTGGCACTACCAGTGGATCATCCTCCACGAGTTCCTCCCGAAGATCGCCGGGCAGCAGGTGGTGGATGACGTGCTGGACGACCGCCCGCGGGAGCGGATCTTCGGCTGGAGGAACGAGCCCTTCATCCCGGTGGAGTTCTCGGTCGCCGCCTACCGCTTCGGACACAGCCAGGTGCGTCCCGGCTACGGACTCAACGCCGGCTTCGGCGCGGCCATCTTCAGCAATGCCGTGCAACCGAACCCGAACGATCCGAACGATCTGCGCGGGGGCAAGCGCGCCGCCCGGCGGTTCGTGGAGTGGGCGCGGTTCTTCGAGGGACTGGCGGACAGCAATCCCCCCCCGATGAACCTCAGCAAGCGCATCGATGCCCGGCTGTCGACCGCGCTCCTCGCGCTGATCCCCGGGGCGCCTGGCCAGGTGGGTGGAAATGGCGTGGGGACGATCACCAATCCCCAGTCGCTCGCGCAGCGCAACCTGCTGCGGAGTCTGGCCCTGCGGCTCCCCTCGGGCCAGGCCATGGCGAGGCGCCTGGGCATCAAGCCCCTGGTGCTCGACGAGCTGAAGCAGTTCGGAGTCGGGTTCGAGACCTCCAGCCCGCCCTGGTACTACATCCTCCGGGAGTCGGAGATGGAGAAGGGCAACGAGGGCAGGCACCTCGGGCCGGTGGGCGCGCGCATCGTGGCCGAGGTCTTCATCGGCGTGCTCCGGGGCGACCGCTTCTCGTTCCTCAACGCCAACCCGAACTGGAAGCCGGAGCTCGCCAACGCGCAGGGCAAGTTCCTCATGGCGGACCTGTTGAGGTTCGCCGGTGTCCCGTTGGTGCCCCCGCCGCCTCCGGCGCCTCCGACGACGTAACACCCTGAACGGGGGCCCTCCTTCTACGAGGGCCCCCTCTTTTTCTTCAGCTTCCACCCGGAGCAGGACGGACCATGAACGTACGCGAGCCAGGCCATTCCCCGTCGAGGACGGTGGAGTTGTTGTGCATCGGGCTGTCCTACCGGACGGCGCCGCTGACGGTCCGCGAGCGGCTGGCGCTGCCCGGGGACCAGCAGGTGGAGCTGCTGCGGCGGCTGGGACAGGCCCCGGCCGAGGCCCTGCTCATCTCCACCTGCAACCGGGTGGAGCTGTACCTGGCCTCGCCGGACGTGGCCCGGGCCCGCCAGCAGGCTCGGGAGGAGCTGGGCAGGATGGGAGGCCCGGAGGTGCTCGAGCAGCTCTACGAGCACCAGGGAGAGGCCGCGCTCACGCACCTCTTCCGGGTGGCCTCCAGCCTGGACTCCATGGTGCTGGGCGAGGCGCAGGTGCTGGGCCAGGTGAAGGACGCCCTGGAGCACAGCCAGGCCGCGGGCACGGTGCACGGCGAGCTGTCGCGCATGTTCGCGGCGGCGTTCCGGTGCGCCAAGCGGGTGCGCACGGAGACGGCCATCGGCATGGCGGCCACGTCCATGGCCAGCGCGGCCGTGGCGCTCGCCAGCAGGGCGTGGGACGGGCTCGAGGAGCGGACGGTGCTGGTGGTGGGCGCGGGCGAGATGTCGGCGCTGGCCGCGCGGCACCTGCGGCGGGCGGGAGTGGGGCGCCTGGTGGTGGTCAACCGCACGCTCGCGCGCGCCGAGGCCCTGGCCGCCGAGGTGGGCGGCACCGCGCGGCCCCTCGAGGAGCTGTTCACCCTGCTCGCCTCCGCGGACGTGGTGGTGAGCGGGACGTCCTCGCCGGTGCCGCTCTTCACCCGGGAGAACGTGGCGCCGGTGCTCGAGACGCGGCAGCGGCCCCTCGTCATGGTGGACCTGGCCGTGCCGCGCGACATCGCGCCCGAGGTGGGCTCGATGAAGCAGGTGCGGATGCTGGACGTGGACGACATCCAGCGCTTCGTCCTGGAGAACGCAGCGGCCCGCGCCGAGGAGGCCCGGAAGGCAGAGGCGCTGGTGGCCGAGGAAGTGGCCCGCTTCATGCGCGAGCGGTCCGTGCGTGAGGGTGTGCCCGTCCTCTCGCGGCTGCGGCAGCACGCCGACACCATCGCCCGCGCCGAGGTGGAGCGAACCCTGTCCTCGCTCGGCGAGTCGCTGTCCGACAAGCAGCGCAAGAGCGTCGAGGCCATGGCCCGGGCCATCATCAACAAGCTGCTGCACGAGCCCACGGCACGTCTGCGGGCGGTGGGCACCGCGCAGGAGGATGTCCTGCTGGCCCAGGTCACCGCGGAGCTGTTCGGCCTCCACGGCTGACGCGGCTGTCCGTCCGCTCTCCAGCCGTCCGGGCATCCGGGCGAGCAGGTTCGCGCCTCCATCCGCAAGCTCATCCAGAAGAGAGGACTGGCTTGCGAGACCTGAAGCGCCTTCTTCATCCCCCCCACCTGTGGGACCTCTTCGTGACGTCCGACCCGGCGCTCGGGCGGTTGCGGCAGGGGGCCCGCGCCATCCTGGGCGCCGGCCTGGCCGCGTTGATCATCTCCCAGCTGGCCCGCTGGCTGGGCGAGCCGCCCACCGTCACCCTGGTGGGGACCATGATGGGGATGATGGGCTCGCAGCTCGCGACCGACCCGGCTCCCCGGGAGCAGCGGCGCACGACGCTCCTCATGGCACTGCCGGCCACGGCCTCGCTCGTGCTGGGGACCCTCACCTCGCGCATCCCCGTGCTCGGGGCGGCGGCCTTCGCGGTGACGATCTTCCTCGCCGCCTGGGCGCGGCGGTTCGGCCCCCGAGGGCTCGCGCTCGGGATGATTGGCTTCTTCGCCTTCTTCAACGCGCTCTTCTTCCACGCGCAGGTGGCGCAACTGCCCGCCCTCGTCGGCGCGGCCCTCGTGGCGCTCGGTATCGCCTACGCGGTGCGCTTCGTGCTCGTCCGCGACCGCCCCAGCCGGGAGCTCCACCGCTTCCTCCGCACCTTCCGGAAGACGGTCGCCATCATGCTGTGGGAGCTGCGGGACATCCCCGAGCGTCCACGGTTGACCCGCTCCGTCCTGCGCCGGCTCGGCCGGGAGCAGGATCGCTTGAATGACTCCGCGCTCGCGGTGGAGGAGCTGCTCACCCGGTGCCAGCCGGCCCTGCGGCTGAGGCTCTTCGACCTGGAGCTCGCGGTCAGCCGGGTGATTGGCGCCGTCCAGCAGGTGGTGGAGTCCGGTGCGCTGGCGCCGGATGCACGCCGGGAGATCCGGCAGGCCCTGGCCGCCGCGCGCACCTTCGTCCGCAATGGGGATCCGGCCGCCCGGCGGCTGATGCAGGAGCACATCGAGCACGTGCGGGGCTCGGTGTCGGACATGCCCGAGGACGCGCCGGGCCGTGCGGATGCGCGGCGGTTGAGCAACTCCATCACGGACCTGGTGGAGGCCGCCGCCCAGCTCCCCCGCGAGGTTCCAAGGCTCGTCCCAGGACAGGCGGCTTCCGCCCCCGCGGGCACGCGTCCACCCGAGAAGCCCGTGGAGAACGGTCTTCATCCCGCGACGCGCCAGGCCATCCAGGTCACCGTGGCGAGCGTGCTGGCGATGGTGGTGGGCCATGCCGTCTCCGCCGATCGCTGGTACTGGGCCGTCATCACCACGTTCGTCATCTTCACGCGGACGAGGACCCTGGGCGACACGCTGCAGCGCGCCTGGTCGCGGGTGCTCGGAACCGTGCTGGGTGTGATTGCCGGGCTGCTGCTCGCGGGACTCGTCAGCGGCCACCGCACCCTCGAGCTCGCGGGCGTCTTCGTGTGCGTCTTCTTCGGCTTCTACCTGATACAGATTTCGTATGCGTGGATGGTCTTCTGGTTCACCACGCTGATCTGCATCCTCTACAGCCTGCTCGGCCTCTTCTCTCCCGGGCTCCTCTACCTGCGCATCGAGGAGACCCTGATTGGCGCGGGGCTCGGCGTGGTCATCGCCGTCCTCCTCCTGCCAGAGCGGACGACGGTGCACATCCACGCGACCGCCCGGCAGGTCCTGGCCGCGGTGTACGACTACCTGGAGGAGGCGGTCGTGAACCGCTCGAAGGACTCGGACCCGGATCGGCTGATCGACGCGGCGCGTACCCTGGATGCGCGCCTGCGCGACCTGAGAACGGCGGCCCGGCCTCTCAACGGACGGCTCGTGCGGTTCGCGCCGCGCACGGCGCGCACGGTGCACTCGGTGTCCGAGCTCGTCCTGTTCGTCCGGCACCTCGCATTGGGCAAGGGTGTGCTGCAGGTGAACGGGGAGACCGGCGAGTTGATCCGCGAGGCCGGGGCCAGGCTCGCGAACAATGCACGCGCGATCGAGCGGGCCCTGGAGCGGAAGGAGGCCCCCAGCCTCGAGCCCGCGTCTCCGCTGCTCGAGAAGGCACGGAAGTCACTCGCTGGAGCGGAGACCATCCGGCGGGGTCCGGCGAGCCCGCCCATCCTGCTGCACTGGCTCGCGCGCGTGGACGACACGCTCCAGTTGATCGCCAGGACGGCGGGCGCGTTCCGTGGGAGACCGCTGCCACAGCGGATCTGAGCCTCTTGGACCTCACTTGCCGAAGTCCAACGCGTACTCCCGTGACACGCGGGAGAGCTTGCGCTCCAGGCGCTCGATGCGGCGGCGCAGGGCGTCGGAGCCCTCGGCGGGCGCGGCGAGCCGTGCGTGATGCAGGGCGCGTGGAAGGTCCTTGAGGCCGTGCTCGTACAGCTTGGCCAGCGAGAGGTGCAGCGGCGCCACCTGCTCCGCCCGCGCCGACGCGAGCGCCCGCTGCAGGTTCGCCACCGCCGTCCGGTCATCCCCCACCCGGCGCGACAGGCGGGAAGCCATCGCGAGCGCCTCGGCGCCCACCGCGCCCGTGTCTCCCGCCGCCGCGGCCCGGGCGAAGGCGTGGGCCCGCTCGTAGTCCCGCGCCCGGAGCGCCACTCCCGCGAAGCCCAGCAGATCTCTCGGGTCCTGGCCCTCGGCACCGCTCGCCCGGAAGCGCCGCCCCAGCACGCCCAGCAGCGCCGCCAGCAGCAGCAGGTCGTTCGCGTTGTGCTCCAGCACCGGTGTCAGCGCCGAGCCGTCCGCGCCTCGCAGGAAGCGGAAGTAGAGGTCCGGAATCAGCGCCCCGTCCACGTCCCCCACGCGGTGGTAGTCGAGCACCTGCTCCTCCAGGTGCACCAGCCGCGTCCCCGAGCCCCGGTACTTGAAGACGCGGCGCGCGCAGTGCAGCAGGTCCAGGTGCGGCAGTTCGGCGGGCGGCTTCACGCGGTTGAGCACGAAGCGCGTGCGCAGCAGCGGCCAGTCGAAGCTCTTGCCGTTGAACGTCACCAGGCAGGAGGACCCGGCCATGCGCTCGGCCAGCGCCCGCAGCATCGGCGCCTCCTCGCCCAGCCGCTTCAGGAAGAGTTGGTGCACCCGGAGCGAGCGGCCCTCGAACCACGCCAGGCCCACCAGGAAGGGCACCGTGCCCGTTCCTCCCGCGAGCCCCGTCGTCTCCGTGTCCAGGAAGAGCATCCGCTGGAAGTCCACGCCCGCCAGTCCCGGCTGCAAGGCAAGACTCGCCACCAGCGGAGACTCCACGTCCAGGGCCTGCGCGAGCGGCGCGTTGCCGTGGTGGTGCTCCGGAGGGAGCAGACGCTCGGCGACGTGGATGACGCCGTGTGGAGTCGTCCGGGGCTCGGCGGGCAGTGGACCCGGACGCGGAGCCACCGAGGGGCCCCTGCGCGCCACCGCCACGCCCTGACGCTCGGACCAGTCGCCGAGCATCCGCTTCAGCGCCACCACGCGCGGATCCGGCTCCTGCCGGGGCTCCACCGGGGCAGGCGGCTCCACGGGAGCGGGAGGCGCCTCCACCGGGGGAGCGGCGGACGACTCCGCCACCGGGGCCTCCGGAGCGGGAGACGGTTTCGCCCCCGGCTTCCCACCGGGACCGATACCGCCAAGCCGGGCCAGCTTGCGTTTCAAGTCCACGGCGCACCTCGCCTACTGCAGGGCCACGACGCCAAGGGCCGAGAGGATGTCCAGACCGAGCCGCTTGCGCGGGTGGGCATCCACCGGCGCGCTCCCGGGCATGGCGCCCGCGGCCGGACCGATGCACGCGGGGCACCCGTCCTCGCAGCCGCACGACTCGAGCAACCGCCGGGCGCGCCGCAACAGCTCGTCGCGCTGGTCGAACAGGCGCGCGGCCAGCCCCACTCCGCCGGGGATGTTGTCGTAGAGGAAGATGGTCGGGTCGAAACCCACGCCGCCGTCCTTGCGCGGCGGACCGTCCGCGTCGTCCTTGCTCCCGAGCGTCTTGCCCAGATCCCTCGGGTCGATCATCAACCCCACGCAGGCCACCGTCCGCAGCGCGCTGGCGATGCCCCGGAGCGCGTCGATGACGGCGGGCCTCGGCGCGCCCAGCGAGCGCACCACGGTCTCCGGCACGGTGAGCCAGAGCGACGTGGTGTGCATCTGCATCTCGGGCAGGTTCACGTCGCCGTAACCGACGTTCTCGTGCGTGTGGTACTTGATCTTCTTGTACCCCACCACCTTCTCGATGACGCTCACCTCGCCCATGCCCGCCTGGAGCGAGGGGCCCATCGCCGCGCCCTGGTCCTCCTGGATGACGTTGACGCGCACGTACGTCATCGCGTCCGTGAAGTAGTCCGGCGCCACCTTGCGCACGTAGGCCTTGTGGTTCTCGTAGTCGAAGCGCTCGACCTGGTACTGCTCGGCCTCGTGCTGGTAGATGGCCTGCTCGTGCAGCATCGTGTGCGCCGAGCGGAAGTCCATCTCCGCCAGCGTCCGATCCGTGCCCAGCTCGATGATGACCACGTTGTCCCAGCCCACGCTGCGCAACGACACGTGGTTGGCCGGGTACGCATCCGCGGACCAGTGGAACATCCGCTTGCCCTCGGCGCCCGGCGTGGGGTGCACCACCTCGTGCTGCGCGAGGTACCCCAGCGCGTCCGCCGTGGACTCGGCCGGCACGTCCCCGAAGGTGTCTCCCTCCTCGAAGGGCAGCTCGAAGGCGGCGCACTTGAGGTGCTGGACGAGGATCTCCACGTTGTCCGGATCGATGCGCGCGTGCTCCACCGGAGCACCGGTGAGCGAGCGGGGATCCCCCGCGAGGTATTGATCCAACGGCGCGCTGGAGGTGACGAGGAGCGCGAGGCTGCCCGCGCCCCGGCGGCCCGCGCGGCCGAAGCGCTGCATCAGCGCCGCCACCGAGCCCGGGTAGCCCGCGCACACCACCGCGTCCAGCGAGCCGATGTCGATGCCCAGCTCCAGCGCGTTGGTGGCCACCACGCAGCGCACCTCCCCGGCGCGCATGGCGGCCTCGGTGGCCCGGCGCGTGCCCGGCAGGTAGCCACCGCGGTAGCCCTGGATGAGGTTGGGGTCCATCTTGTCCGCGATGAACTGGTCGCGGAGGTACTTGAGCATCACCTCGATGTTGTTGCGCGACTGGCCGAAGAGCAGCGTGGACACCTCGGCGCGCACCAGGTCCGACACCAGCCGCACCGCGCTCTTGAGGTAGCTGGCGCGGATGCCGAGCTCCGCGTTCACCACCGGCGGGTTGTAGACCATGACGCGGCGCTCGCCAGCGGGCGCGCCACTCTCGGAGACGAGCGCCACCTCGCGGCCCAGCATCCGCTCGGCGTGGGCCTTCGGGTTGCCGATGGTGGCCGAGGCCAGCACGAACACCGGCGACGAGCCGTGGAAGGCCGCCACGCGCTGCAGCCGGCGCAGCACGTTGGCCAGGTGCGAGCCGAAGACGCCCCGGTACGTGTGCAGCTCGTCGATGACGACGTAGCGCAGGTTGGAGAAGAGCCGCGCCCAGTTGGCGTGGTGCGGGAGGATGCCGGTGTGCAGCATGTCCGGGTTGGTGAGCACCACGCCGCTGCGCTCACGGGCCGCCCGGCGCGCGTCCCCCGGCGTGTCCCCGTCGAAGGTGATGGCGCCGTGCTCCAGGCCCGCCTCGCGCATGAACACGCGCAGCGACTCCTCCTGGTCCCGGGAGAGCGCCTTGGTGGGGAAGAGGTAGAGGGCGCGCGCCCCCGGCTCCCGCGCGAAACGGTCCAGCAGCGGCAGGTTGTAGCAGAGGCTCTTGCCCGAGGCCGTGGGCGTGGCGATCACCAGGCTGCGCCCGGAGCGCGCCAGTTGGTAGGCCTCGGCCTGGTGGGAGAAGAGCTGCTCGATGCCTCGGCGCTGGAGGGCCTCGCGCACCTGGGGCGCCACCTCGGCGGGGATGGGCGCGTAGGAGCCCACCCGGGCCGGCGTCACTTCGTCGAGGACGAAGTTGGGCGAGAGCTGTCTGTCGTCGCGCCAGCCGTTGAGCACGGCGTCCAGACCGCGGGGACCCGTCCAGGGCTTGCGCCGGGAACCGGTGAAAGCGCCTTCATCCTTCTCTCGCTTCATGGGGCCGGGCACTGTACAGACGTGCACCCGGCGAGGCAACGCGCGCGCGCATTCCCTCCTGGAGAGCGTCCCGGCGAGCGTCGTGACACGGACTCGCGCGCTGTAGCTCCACGTTGCGGCACCTGGGAGCGCACCGCACGTTGTGCGCAGATGAACGCCCCCTTCCGCCACCGGACCGAGGCCGGGGAGAGGCTGGCCCGGTTGCTTCCGCACCTCGCCGGACGCGAGGACGTCACCGTGCTCGCCGGACGCGGAGGTGCGTGCGTTGCTGGCACGGGCCTGGGGCCCTCAGCCCCTCCCTCCTCCTGAGCCCACCGGCTTGTCCAGCTCCAACGCGCGCCACATGTACCAGCTCGCCACCGAGCGCCACGGACGCCAGCGCTCCCCGTAGGCCAGCAACTCCTTCGGGCGCGGCAGCTCCTCGAGACCGTAGGTGCGCATGAAGCCCTTGCGGACGCCGTAGTCGTCCACCGGCAGCACGTCCGGCCGGCCCAGCCGGAACATGAGCAGCATCTCCACCGTCCACTGCCCGATGCCACGCACCTTCGTGAGGTGCTCCACCAGTTCGGCGTCACTCATGCTCTTCGCCCGGGCCAGCGTGGGGACTTCGCCCTCCAGCGTCTTCGCCGCCAGGTCGCGGAGTGCCGCCGTCTTGGCTCCGGACAGCCCCGCCTCGCGCAGGCCCTCCACGGGATGGGCGAGCACCGCGTCCGGCGTGAAGCGCCGCCCCTTGCCCACGCGCTCGCAGACGCGCCCGAAGATGGTGGCCGCCGCCTTCCCCGTGAGCTGCTGGTAGACGATGGACTCCGCCAGCGCCAGGAAGGGGCTTTGAATCGAATTCACCTTCATGCGGAAGGGCCCCACCTGCTTCATCAGCGCGCCGAGCGTCGGGTCCGCCTTCACCAGCATCCTTCGCGCGGCGGGCGTGAAGCCCTCGGGCAGGAGGCTGTCGGCGGATGGAAGGGCGTCAGTGGCGGGAACGGCACGAGCGGTCGCGGCGGGCATGGACCCATCGTGCCACCGGCGTGAGCCCTGCCGCACCCCCTACTTCATTGGCAGCCGCTGGAAGACCACTCCGTCCAAGCGCAGGCGCTTGCTGGCATCGACGAACCGTTTCGTGCAGACGATCACCTGGGGGAAATCCTCCAGCCGGAACAGATCCGTGTCATTCGGCAGGGTCTTGGCGTCCAGCAGGAGGTCATCGGGCAGCGGAACGGAACCCCGGCCACAGCGCGAACAGGGCGGTTGGTACTCGGGAGGCAGACAATCCCGGTGCAGGCGGCCCTTGGGGAGGATTTCCAGCTCGAACAACTCGGGTGAGTTGCGCTGGCGGAAGCGCAGCTCGGCACGGCAGCCCTTGAGCCCTCGGAGTTCCTCGGCCTGGAGTTTCTCCAGCGCCTCGCGCTGCACCATCAGTATCCAGGAGTAGTTCATGACGAACTGCCCGAAGCGGCCCTGCGCCTTACCGATGGATGGGCCAAAGTCCGTCCCGGGTTGCAAAAGCGCACCAGGAGGCAGCAGGGGACGCACCAGCTCACACAACCGTTCATACTCCTCGATGGGCTCGGGCCGGGGCTCCTCGAAATCAGCCAGGGCGGCCACCGGAGTAAGGTCCACGCAAGGATACGAGAACCCTCCCCCCCAGGTGGCGTCACAGGCTGGGCAGTGGACCCCCGGTAGCCCCCACTTGTTCGTGGCATCAACAAAGCCCGTGTAACCCGCGGACCTGTCTTCCTCGATGACGAAGTACTGCATGCGTGTGCTCGCCATATCAACCGCAATAGTAGGGCACGAATGGCCCATTCACGCCAAACCGCATCATGAGTTCACCCGCGAAACGCCACATGTCCTCAGCTTTGGCGATCGTACGGTTCTCGCGCATGAACTGCCGCCACGCTTCATTCCATTGCCCGCCCTGGGTCCCACCACTGTGCAGCCATCTATGAAAGCTTTTGGGCAGGCGGATGGTGAAGGCATGGATGTCGATGCCCTCGCGCTTGAACCACCTGGCCAGTATTGGCTGCTGAGGAAAGATGTGGTGCTTCTCGAAGGGCTCCCGTGCGATGAAGCACTGGCTCAAGTAGAGCCTGCGCTTGCTCAACTCCCGGGTCTTCCAGTTGTGCCACGGGATTTCGAAGACAGGAGCAGCGGAGTGGGGCTCGGCCAGCGGGTGTCCCCACCAGCGGCTCGCGCTGGGACCCGGCCCCAGGGGCATGGGAAGCCCCGTCCCGGTCTGCGGCCCCACCACCTGCGCCAGGAGCACGGGGGAGTCCTCCCCCTCCGCTACGTCCTGGCAGCGCCAGATGGCACAGCGTGCCTCACCGCACAGCGGCACCACGCACGTCGGGTCCGCGCGGGCCTCATCCCATGAAGAGGAGACGACCTCGGGCGCCTCGACGTCCTCGCGCACGGCGGGCGCCGAACTGACACAGGCGCTCAGCAGCAGCCCAAGGAGCGCGAGGCCCGTCCTGAAAACCAAGGAGTTCATGCGGCCCAGGTTACGGGCCGCGGCCCCTGCTCAGCGGATCTTCTTCGACGGCAGCGGCTTCACCGCCGGGCCGTTGAGCACCTCGCCCGTCGGGCTGAAGCGGGACCCATGGCAGGGGCAATCCCACGAGCGCTCGCCCTTGTTCCAGTGCACGTAGCACCCCACGTGCGTGCACACCGGGCTCACCGCGTGCACCGCCCCGCTCTCCTCGCGGAACACGGCCACCTTCTTCCCGTCCACCTCCATGATGCGGCCCTCTCCCGGCGGCACCTCGGACAGGTCGTGCGCTTCCGGCTTCGCCAACCGGTCCGCCACGAAGCGGAAGGCCACCTCCGCGTTCTCCTGGATGAAGTCCTTCGCCCCCGCCTTCGGCTTCACCCGCGTGGCGTCGTACAGCGCCGCGTACGGGTTCTGCCTCCCCAGAATCAGGTCCGTCAAAATCATCCCCGACAGCGTCCCGAACGTCATGCCCGTGCCCGAGAAGCCCGTGGCCACCCAGACGTGCCTCGAGTTGCTGTTGCGCCCGATGTACGCCAGCCCGTCCGCCGGCTCGATGACCTGGCCCGACCAGCGGTACTCGAGCCGTGTCACCGGGAAGTGCCGCCGCGTGTAGTCCTCCAGCGCCTCGTAGTGGCGGTCCGTGTCCTCCTCCGAGCCCACCTTGTGGTCCTCGCCTCCGACGATGACGTAGTCCACGCCCTCCACCCGGTGGGTCCGGATGTAGTGATACGGATCCCGGCTGTCGTAATAGAGCCCCGTCTCCAGCGGACCCTCGAGCCGCCCCGCCACCGCGTACGTCCGGTACGCGTACAGCTTCGTGTGCAGGAAGACGCGGTTGAGCGGCGTCGTCGTCGCCTCCACCACGTCCCGGCAGGTGAGGACGCCTCGCGGGGTGTGCACCCGGCACGGCACGCCCTCGTACAGCTCCGTCACCCGCGTCTCCTCGAAGACGTAGCTGCCGTCCCCCTGGATCCCCTCGGCGAGCGCCAGCAGGTACTCGCGCGGGTGGAACTGCGCCTGGTCCTCCACGCGCAGCGCCAGCTTCACCGGGAACGGCAGCGGCACCTCCTCCGTCAGCGCGCACATCAACCCCGCCTGCCGCGCCGCCGCCGCCTCGCGCTCCAGCTCGCGCGCCTCCCGCTCCGTCTCCGCGTAGCGGTAGCCGGGCAGCCGCTGGAAGCCACAGGAGATGCGCAGCCGCTCCACCAGCCCGGCGATCTGCTCGATGGCCGCCCGGGTGGACGCCGCCGCCATCCGCGCGCCCTTCTCCCCGAAGTCCGAGGCCAGCGTGGCGTAGGGCGTGTCCAGCAGCTCGGTGAGGTGGGCCGTCGTCTGCCCCGTCTGCCCCGTCAGCAGCCGGTGCATCTCCACCACCGCCACCTTCTTGCCCTCCTGCTTGAGCAGGTACGCCGTGGTGAGCCCGGCGATGCCTCCGCCAATCACCACCACGTCCACCTCGAGGTCTCCCTGCAGCGACGGGTAGCGCCGCGCCGGGGCCGACACCGTCCACAATGACTTGTGCGTGCGCTCTTCCACCATGCTTCCAAGGCTAGGGATGAGCCCGGGGGCCGGTAGGGCGAGCAGCCGGGCGTCCCCGCCTGCCTGCCTGTCCTCCACTGGAGCCTCGGGATGTGCAAGAACCAACACCCGGGTCCGGAGGGTGTTGGCCATTGGGGGCAGCAGACTCACACCTGTGGGGATCCTCTGCTCTACTGACTAGAAACTTCTTCGACCCGTTTCCCGAGGACACCGGAGCGCCGCGTCTTGCCCTCTACCGCCGCCCTGCCGTCGCCGTCCGCGCCCGGCCCCGAGGCGCGACTCGCCTTCGCCGAGCTGCTGCTCAGCTGCGAGGATGCCAGGATCTGCGCCGAGGCCGCGGTCGCGTGGCTCGTCCACCACGCGCGGCTGAACCAGGTGCTGTGCCTCGCGCCCGACGAGTCGGACTCGCACTGTCTGGTGCCCATCGCCTGGCACGGCCTGCCCGCGCCCGAGGGCTTCTCGCTCGCCCTGCATGACGCGAAGCACCCGCTGGTGGAAGCGCTCCAGTGGAGCGAGCCCCGCTGGTTCCATCCCGGCCAGCTGCCGCCGGAGCTGCCGCTGTCGAGCCAGGGCCTCTTCACCCTGTCGCTCGGCCGTTCCATCGCGGGCACGCCCGCGCCCGGGCTGCTGCTGGTGGCCGCGCCCGAGCCCGTGCTCTCCCCCCACGCGCCGTGGCTCGCCGGCCACCTGGGCGTCCACCTCACGCGCCTGTACAAGGGCCGCCAGCTCGCGCGGCTCGAGGAGGCCTCCTCCGAGCTCGCCGCCCGGGTGAACGCCGCCACCGAGGAGCTGGCCACGCAGAACGAGCTGCTGCGCCGCCAGGCCATCCAGCTCGAGCAGGCGAGTGCCGCCAAGTCGCAGTTCCTCGCCAACATGTCCCATGAGCTGCGCACGCCGCTCAACGCCATCCTCGGCTACACCAACATGCTGCTGCAGGGCGTCAACGGCGAGCTCGCCCCGCCCCAGCGCCGCAGCCTCACCCGCATCGACTCCAACGGCCGCCACCTGTTGGAGATCATCAACGAGATCCTCGACATCACCCGCATCGAGGCCGGCCGGATGCCGCTGCACCTGTCCGAGTTCCGCCTGCCCGAGCTCATCCAGGAGGTCATGGCCGAGTTGGATCCGATCATCGTGCGCTCCAAGCTGGCGGTGAGCGCGGCGTTGGATCCCCACCTGCCCCCGGTGTACAGCGATCGTCAGAAGGTGAAGCAGATCGTCGTCAACCTCCTGTCCAACGCCCTGAAGTTCACCCACGAGGGCTCGGTGAAGGTGCTGGCCTCGTACGAGGTGGCCACCGCCACGCTGCACATCGCCGTGGAGGACACGGGCATCGGGATCGATCCCATCCACCAGGAGAAGATCTGGGAGGACTTCCAGCAGGTGGACAGCTCGCCCACGCGGGCCTATGGCGGCACGGGCCTGGGACTCTCCATCTGCCGCCGGCTGGCGGCCATGCTCGACGGACGCATCTCGCTCAAGAGCGCCGTGGCCCAGGGCTCGACGTTCACGCTGCACCTTCCCCGACGCACGAGGCGGACATGAACAGCCCTCGCAACGACACCGCGCCCCTCGTCCTGATCGTCGATGACTACCAGGATGCCCGTGAGATGTACGCGGAGTACCTCGAGTACTCCGGCTACCGCGTGGCCGAGGCGCG
Organism: Archangium sp.; assembly: GCF_057119385.1. Lineage (NCBI taxonomy): Bacteria > Pseudomonadati > Myxococcota > Myxococcia > Myxococcales > Archangiaceae > Archangium > Archangium sp. The sequence goes on from NZ_DBNGVP010000151.1 coordinate 30,048, forward strand.
CAATGGGCTGGAGGCCGTGGAGAAGGCCTTCGCGATGCACCCGGACGTCATCCTCATGGACCTGTCCCTGCCGGTGCTGGATGGGTGGGAGGCCACGCGCCGCCTCAAGGCCGACGCCCGCACGCGCTCCATCCCCGTGGTGGCCCTCACCGGCCATGCGTTGGACGGGCACTCGCGCGAGGCCCAGGACGCGGGCTGCGATGCCTACGTCACCAAGCCCTGCCTGCCGGACGCGCTGGTGCGCGAGGTGCAGCGCGTGCTGGCCGCCGTGGCTCCCGCCGCGTAGCCGGCCTCGCTCAGAAGTCGACGTCCACGTACTTCTCGAAGACGACCTGGACGCGAGCCCCGTTGCGCGGAGAGAGCTTCACCGCCTCGAAATCGTTGAACCTGCCCATCTGGCACACCTGCTCGCCCGGGCCGACCGGGTCGAGGGTCGAGAGGTGTCCCAGCCACCCCGTGGCCGAGGGCGCGCACGGCAACCGGGACACCACCGCCGCCAGTTCGGAAGCCGGGAGGGTGAAGCTCACGAGCTTGTGCGTCATCAGGATGTCCGCCGCCTGGTCCTCCACCTGGATGTCCGAGGCGCCCAGAGGCAGCGTGAAGTGGAGCAGGGCCTCGGCCTCGGCCCGGGGAGTCCGGATCCATCCACAGCCTGTCAGCCCCAGGAGAAGGAACATGCCCGCGAGAGCTCTCATGCGGGCCAGTCTACGCGCCCGGGGCGGTAGAGGGGTCAGCGCCCCGCGGCCACCTTCTCCGCGTCCAGGACGAGGGAGTCCGCCCACGGGGGCAGCTTCGCCCAGCCGGCGGTGTACTCGGTGCGGGCGTAGAATTCACCGCCCGCACCGCGTCCCACGGTGAGCTGGCCGATGCGCTGCTCTCCTCGCAGGTACTCCACGCGGAAGGCCTCCCGAGGCTCGCCCCCGGGAGGCACCTCTCCGCGCCCGAGGAAGTCCGCCTGCGCTGGCGCGAGCAGCCACACGCGCTCGTGCCACTTGCGGGCCGTCTCGTCCGGCGTGTCCGGCGCTCCCCGGGGCAGGAGCTCCGCTGGCCGCTGTGCCCGGGCGCGAACGAGGAAGGTGCGCGAGGTGCTCCCAGCGGTGACGGTGAGGGTGTCGTAGTCGCTGGCCCCGAAGGTGTGCAGCGTCCGATCCACCAGCCGGTGGGCGGCGTTCTCCAGGTCGGGCAGCAACGAGGGCGGGAGGAGGAAGACGTGCCCATCCGTCTCGCGCCGCAAGTACGGGCTTCCCCAGCCGATCGACGGGGCCGCCAGGGTGAAGCGGTGCTCCCCGCTGGTCAGCTTCACCGCCAGCTTCCGAGGGCTGTCCTTCAACCCCACCTCGGCCAGCTTCTCCGCGTCCAGCACGCCCAGGCTCCGTGTGGCCCGCAGTGGCGCGAAGCGTGCGAAGAGCTGCTCCGCCGTCTCGTTGGCACGCAGCTCCCGCTTCGTCCCCAGCCGCAGCCACAGCGAGCCATCCTCCGGGCCTTCACGGAACAGCTCCACCTGGACGGATGCGTCCTCGTAGCGCACGCGCTCCAGCGCCCGCTTCGGCGCGTCCAGCACCACTACTTCACCGGGAGCGCCCACCGGCTCGCGCTGCCAGACGAAGAAGGCCGTGGCCAGTCCCGCCGCCGCCAGCACGCCCTGGAGCACCACGCCCCGCGCCTTCATCGCGCCCCCCTCCGTCTCCGGCGCCGCGTCACGAGGAAGCCCGCCCCGAGCACCAGCGCGGGCGCGAGGAAGACGGCCGAGTAGAACCACACGACGTCCTGCTTGCGCGTGTGCTGCAGGGGCACGTCCTCCTCGTTGGACAGCACGCCCGCCAGCTCCTCCTCGCCGAGCAGCCAGAGCACCGTGTCCATCAACAGGTAGGGGTTGCCGTAGGAGCGGGGGCCCGTATCGGTCATCACGTCCGAGTCCCCCATGACCACCACGCGCGCGGGCGAGGTGCCCGAGACGCCCGCCTTCCGCACCGCCACCACCAGGGGCCAGGCGCCTCGTGGCTCTCCCTCGTTCGGGGTGAAGTCGTGATTCGTGTCCTGGAACGTCTCCGCGGGCGCCCGCACCGAGACATCGAGCGTCACCCCCTTGGGCAGGGGCGGCACCGGCTCCAGCGCCGCCGCGCCAGCGAAGACGATGGCCGCGTCACTGCCCAACGAGGCCAGGGTGGCGACGGAGGCGTGCGAGGAGAAGCTCGCCGTCACCAGGTTGCCCCGGTCGCTGAGCTGGTGGCTCATGCGCAGGTGGCGCGACTCGTTGGCGAGCGGCACACGCAGCAGCTTCAAGCCCAGCGGCTCCAGCAACGGCTCGAGGCCGGGCCCGTCCGGCTCCAGCGCGAGCCACAACCTGCCTCCACGATCCACGTACCGGCGCAGCGCGGCGAACGCCTCCGGGGAGAAGTCGCGCTCGGGCCCCACCACCGCCACCACCGATGCGTCGCGAGGCACCTCCGTCCCCAGCCCCTCGGCCATGCCCAGCGTGCGCACCTCCACGTTCAGCACGCGCAGCCACTCCTCCAGCTGCGACAGGCCGGGCCGTGCCTTCTCCAGCGCCGTGGCCGCCTGTGGTTGCAGGCCCCGCTCGCCCTGCCCCGCCGTGAGGTACAGCACCCGCCGGGGACGCGACACCACGCGCAGCCGCCGGTACACGTCCTCGTCCAGGCGCTGCAGCTGCGTCCGGGCCCGCTCCAGCTCCAGCGGCACCTTCAGCCGCTCGTGACGAGCGCCCCGGCTGAACACCACCGTGCCGTTCTCCCCCACGCCCAGCTCCTTCGCCCGGGCCCGCGCCACCGCCTGGTCCAGCACCTCCACCTCGAGGTACCCGGACTCCCGCGCCAGCTCCCGGAAGTACTGCTCCAGGGCCTGCCGCACGTCGTTGGCCGGTGGGAAGAAGAGCGTCACCCGCACCGGCTCGGGGAGTTGGCGCGTCAGCAGGCGCGTGGCGGCGCCCGGCCGGGCGGTGCGGAAGTACGCCAGGTCCCACGAGACATCCGCCCGAGTGGCCACGTAGGTGGCCGAGAAGGCGAAGACGAGCGCGAAGGCCAGCCCCAGCCCCGAGTAGAGCGCGGCACGCACCCGTCCCAGTTGCAGCACCGGTGCTCGCGCCATGGCCGCCGCCGCCAGTTCCACCAGCACGAGCGGCAGCAGCGTGGTGGTCAGCAGCGCCGGGAAGAGCGCCCCCAGCACCACCGCCACGGCCCCCTTCTCCGCCGGCCGGAGGAAGTAGAGCGTCAGGCCGAGCCCACCCAGCAAGAAGAGGCCGAGCAACCAGCGCTCCAGCACCCGCCACTCGCCCGAGGCCCTCGCCACTCTCACCCCACGCCACACCCCCGCGAGCCCCACCAGCGCCGAGCCGAGCCCGCTCGACACGAGCCGCTCCGGGCCCGCGCCCACCACGCGCTCGCCGAGGAACACGGCCAGCAGGCCCACGCCGTACAGGACGGACACCCAGGGGTTGGGCCGGAGAGTCATCGCCACCTCCGCGCCTCGAGGACGCGCGTGGCGGCGAAGAGGGCCACGTAGGTGACGGCCAGGTAGTAGACGATGTCGCGCACGTGCACCACACCGGCCTGGAAGGGCTGGAAGTGCTGATTCCACAGCGCCAGCGCGCTGAAGACGTCCGAGAGCGGCTGCTCGGTGATGCGCGCCAGCAGCCAGCACGTCAGCAGCGCCACCAGCATGCACCCGGAGAGCACGGCGGCCAGCACCTGGTTGCGCGCCAGCGCCGAGCCGAACGTGCCGATGGCCAGGGACGCACTGCCCAGCAGCAACAGCCCGAGGTAGCCGGCGGCGATGTGGCCCAGGGACAGCTTGCCGTGCACCATCACCAGCAGCGGCATGAACACCGTGGCCAGCGTCATCAGCGCCAGGAAGGCCAGGGCCGAGAGGAACTTGCCCAGGACGATCTCCTGGTCCTTCACCGGCGAGGAGTACAGCAGCAGCAGGGTGCCCGCCTGCCGCTCCTCGGCCAGCAGCCGCATGGAGATGAAGACCGAGGCCACCATCGTGGTGCCGCTGGAGAACAGGAAGAAGAGCGAGAGCACCTCCGAGGAGCGCTTGCTCACCCCGCCCAGCGCGAAGGCATTGAAGAGCAGGCCATCCACCGCCAGCACCATGGCGATGATGATGTAGCCCTGGAAGGTGCGCAGCCAGGCCGCGAGCTCCCGGCGCGCGATCAGCAGTGTCCTCATCATGGCGCGGCCTCGTCCCCACCGCGGGTGAGCCGCAGGAAGAGCGACTCGAGCTTCTCCGTTCCCCGATCCAGCCGGAGCAACTCCAGGCCCGCGCCCACCACCGCCCGCGCCACGCCCGGCCGCAGGTCCGCCGAGGCTTCCACCCGGAGCGTCACCACCCCCTCCGCCTCGCCCGTCACGCGCACCGGCCCCACGCCCGCGAGCGCCGCCAGCACCCGCTCCCGCTCGCCCCGCACCTCCACCTCGATGAAGCCTCCACTGCCCAGCCGCTGGCCCAGTTCCTCCTCGGTGCCCTGGGCCACGAGCTCTCCGTCCTTGATGACCAGGAGCCGATCACACGTCTGGCTGATCTCCGGCAGCAGGTGGCTGGAGACGAGCACCGTGTGCTCCGCCCCGCGCAGCCCCTGGATGAGCGAGCGCATCTCCACCAGCTGCCGGGGATCCAATCCGCTGCCCGGCTCGTCGAGCAGCAGCAGCGCCGGCCGGTGGACGAGCGCCTGCGCCACACCCACGCGCTGCCGGTAGCCATGGCTCAACGAGGAGATGGGCGCGTCGTCCACGTCGCGCAGGCCCGTCTTCTCCTCGGCCTCGGTGACGCGGGCGGACACCTCGCGCGAGGGCACGCCGCGCAGCCTCGCCACGAAGGCGAGGAACTCCCCCACGCCCATCTCGTCGTAGAGCGGGGGCGTGTCCGGGAGGAAGCCGATGCGCTGGCGCACCTCGTGCGGGTGGTCCACCACGTCGTACCCCTCGATGACGGCCCGCCCCGAGGTGGGCAGCAGCACGCACCCGAGAATCTTCAGGGTGGTCGTCTTCCCCGCGCCGTTGAGGCCCAGGAAACCGATGACCTCGCCCCGCTGGATGTGGAAGGAGAGGCCGCGGATGGCCGCGTGGCCGCCGTAGTACCGGGTCAGCCCCTCGACGTGGATCATCGCGGCGTTCTCCGTCAGCCGTGGCGGAAGCGCGGTCCCTCGCGCGTCCTGCCGAGCGTGAAGCGCAGGGTCTGCTCCAGCGAGGGGTGGAGGAAGGTGAAGCCCTGGCGCTCGGCCACCTCCGGGCGGACGTGGGAGCTGAGCAGGAGCGTCTCCTCGCCCATCTCTCCGAAGGCGGCCCGCACCGCGGCGGCGGGCAGCGGCATCACCGCCGGCCGGGAGAGCACGTGCCCGAGTGTCCGGGCGAACTCCTCCTGGCGCACGGCCTGGGGCGCCACCGCGTTGACGGGCCCGCGCAGGCCCGGGGTGAACAGGGCGAAGTGGATGAGGCCCAGCACGTCCTCCAGCGACACCCAGCTCATCCACTGCTGCCCATCGCCGATGCGGCCACCGGCTCCGGCCTGGAAGGCGGGCAGCATCTTCGCCAGCGCGCCCCCCTGGGAGCTCAGCACCACGCCCAGGCGCACGTGCACCACGCGGATGCCGGCCTGCTCCGCCGGAGCCGTGGCCGCCTCCCACTCGCGCGTCACGTCCGCGAGGAACCCCTCCCCGGGCGGGCTGGACTCGGTGAGCACCTCCTCGCCCCGGCCGCCGTAGAAGCCCATGGCGGATGCGCTCACCAGCACCTTCGGCGGGCGCGCCAGCCGCGCGAGCGACTCGCACAGCACCCGGGTGCCCTCCACGCGGCTGCGGCGGATGAGGGCCTTGCGCTCCTCCGTCCAGCGCCCCTCGGCGATGGGCGCTCCGGCCAGGTGCACCACCGCGTCCACCCCCTCCAGCGCCACCATGTCCATCTCGCCCTGGCCCGGCGCCCAGGCGATGTCCCCCGCCTCGGGCCGGCCCCGCACCAGCCGCCGCACCCGGTGGCCTCCCGTCGTGAGGAAGGGCACCAGCGCGCTGCCCACCAGTCCCGAGCCGCCGCTCACCGCCACCGTCAGCGGCGGCTGTCCGGAGAAGGCCGCATGGCGCCGCAGGTCCTCCCGCGTCACCGCGTGGCGGTAGGCGAACATCCGCTCCAGCCGCCCCCGCGTGTAGCCGCCCCCCACCATGCGCCCGAGCGCGCCCACCGGCAGCGCGTACTCCACGTCGTCCTCCAGCACGCCGCTGCCCGCGGGCTCGTCCCACATGCGGTGGGTGTGCACCCATTTCGCGAAGGGCCCCGACACCTGCTCGTCCTGGAAGAGCGAGCCGGGGATGTAGCGGGTGTGCCTCGCCACCCACGGCAGGGACACCGGCCCCATCTTCATGCGCAGCACCACCCGCGTGCCCTCGCGGATGCCGTCTCCCTGGCGCTCCACCACCTCGACCGGCTCCCAGGGGGGCGTCAGGCGCTGGAATGCCCCCTCGCGGGCATGCCAGGCGAATACCTCCGCGGCACCAACGGGCATCTGACTGCGCGCCTCGAACACCTGTGACTTGCCCATGGTCCCCTCCGGGCGCCAGATTGCGCCCGACAGGCATGATTACCTCGGACCTCCTCAATCGGGCAGTGGAAACCCTCCGGCGCGGCGGCGTCATCGCCCTCCCCACGGAGACGGTGTATGGACTGGCGGCCAATTGCGAGGACGAGCTGGCCGTGCGCCGCGTCTTCGCCATCAAGGGGCGTCCCGCCACCCATCCCCTCATCGTCCACGTGGCCCGCGCCTCGGAGCTGCCCTCGTGGGCCCGCCACGTCCCCGAGGAGGCCTGGCGTCTCGCGGAGTCCTTCTGGCCGGGGCCGCTGACGCTCGTGCTGCCGCGCACCGCGCGAGCCACGGACGCGGTGACGGGAGGGCAGGACACGGTGGCCCTGCGCGTGCCCAACCACCCCGTGGCCCTGGCCGTGCTGGACGCCCTGGGCGGAGGGGTGGCCGCGCCGAGCGCCAACCGCTTCGGCCGGGTGAGCCCCACCTCGGCGGAGCACGTGCGGGCGGACCTGGGGGACGAGGTGGACCTCATCCTCGACGGGGGGCCGTGCACGGTGGGGGTGGAGTCCACCATCGTTGATTTGAGCGGCAAGGAGCCGGCGGTGCTGCGCCCCGGAGGCCTGGCGGTGGAGGAGCTCGAGCGCGTCCTGGGGCGCAAGGTGCCGGTGAGGACGTCGGCCACGGTGCGCGTCTCGGGAAGCCTCGCCTCGCACTACGCGCCCCGGGCGGGGGTGGTGCTCTCCGAGCCCGCGGACGTGGGCGCCCGGGTGACGTCCTTGCGCGCCCGGGGACACAACGTGGGGGTGCTGGGGCCTCCGGGCCTCACGCTGCCGCCGGGCGTGCCCCGCTACGACGTGCCGGAGGACCCGGCCGGAGCGGCGCGCGCCCTCTACACGCGGCTGCGCGAGGCGGACGAGCAGGGCCATGACGTGCTGGTGGCGTGCCTCCCGCGCGCCGAGGGCCTGGGCATCGCCGTGAGGGACCGCCTGTCCCGAGCCGCCGCGCCCCGGCCCGCGGGGGGCTGACGGGCAGCGATTGAGCCCAGTGTCAGCGAGCAGGGGCTCCGGACACTTCCTCTTGAAGCTGGGCGAGGCGGGCGGAGCGCGCCTCCTCACCGTGCGCGGCGTGACCTTCCCCTGAGTGCCTATGCCCGCCCGTCTCGGCCCTCGAGCGGTGACAACAGGCCGTCTCAGGTGGCCGGCCGTCTGGAAACGACCGGCTCCAGCAGGCCCTTCGCGCGCAGCACCTCCTGGACGCGCTGGCCCAGGGCGAGGTGCTCGGGATTGGAGGCGGTGAGGCGCTCGGGAGTGAGCAGGACGAGCGTGCCCTGGTCCTCCACGGGTTGCACCCGCACCGGCTCCGGCAGGGGCGGTAGCTCCCCCCGGCGGCGGGACACGTAGGTCAACCAGCCCACGAAGGTTTCTTCATTGCCTTTCGGCGACAGGCTGTCCCGGAAAGCACCGGAGGTGATGACTCCCCAGTCCGGGTCCCACGCCAGCACCATGGCGCGCAGCACCCCGGCGAGCACGTCCGCCTGGAGGACGCGCTCCTTCTCCGGCTCTTCCTTCGGCAGGTAGAGGAGGCAGTTGTTTGGAACGAATTCGGCCGCGGAGCCACAGCACATGGTGACTTGGCCGCCGTGTCCCTGCTCGTGCCCCGTCCAGAACCCGAGCATGAAGCCATCCCGTCCCTCCTGGTACGTCCTCCTCTTGAGGAAGCGCAGGAAGGTGTCCGCGGTGGGCTCGAACTGGAGTTGGAGCGCCTTCTTGCGCGAGTCGGCCTTCTCGAACCAACGGGTGTAGATGGGGTCGCATTGGGACAGCAGGCGGAAGAACGCCTCCGCACGCCGGGCACACTCCTCGGCGGAATCCTTGCGGCCCCCCCAATAGATGCCCGCGTAGTAGGTCTCTCTCATGCGTGCTTCGCCTCAGGGCGGTGGAGTGAATACCACCACCCCTCCGTCATCATGACACGGGCGCGCGGCCCCGGACGGCGGAGGGCCCTCGCCCCCTCCGTGGCTCACACCCGCATGCGCGAGCCCGGCGCGGGCGCCTCCCCGCGCAACAGGCCCTGGAGCCGCCGCACGCGCTGCTCGGCCCCGTGTGCTCCGCGCGCCGCCAGGTTCAGCCGGTACGGCTCCAGGTCCTCCGCGCGCCACCGCTCACGCCGCAGCAGGTCATCCACCAGCGCCGCCTCTCCCTCGAAGCGCTCGCGCAAGGGCGCCACCCGTGCCTTCGCGAACGCCCCGAAGAAGGCCAGCGGACGCATCAGCAGCACCTTGTACGCCCACTCGAACCACTGCTGCGCCTCCGGCGGCGACGAGCGATCCCGGCTGGCCGCGTCCACCCGCGCCAGCACCGACTGCCTCACCTCCTCGTCGAGCCTGCCCAGCAGGGCCTCCACATCCACCGGGGGCGCCGTCCCCTCCGGCCCCACCCGCAGCGGCTCGCGCAACACCACCGTCACCCACACCCACTCCTCGCCATGCAGCACCTCCGGCGTCCGGCCGTCGAGGATGGACAGCAGCAGCGACGCCTCGTACTTCTCCATCAGCTCCATGAACTCCGGATCGGCGTCCGCCACCTCCTGCAAGGTGGCCATCAGCTCCTCGGAGGGCTCCAGGGCATGCCGCAGGAACGCCGGGCTCATCCAGGGCCCCTTCCGTTCGCCGGGCCGCACCCCGTGGGCCTGGGCCACGGCCGCGTTCACGCGCGTGCGGCGCTGCGCCCACTCGGTGACCTGGTCCATCATCAACCACGCGATCGAGTGGTGCCGCTTATAGGTATACGGCGGATGGCGGGGAACCCCGTGCATCTCCAACACCGCCATGGCCAGGGCGCGCCGCTCCTCCAGCGTCCGCCCCGGCGCCATCAACGCCCGGCGAAACCCCTGGTCGAAGCGCTCCACGCGCTCGGGCTCCAGCAGCTCCGGAGCACAGCGGGCGAACAGCAGCGCCCTGCGCTCCTCCATGTCCTCCACCTCCTCCGTCACCCGGTGGATGTGCCGCTCGATGACCGGGACGAGCTCGTCCCAGGACCAGCGCAGGGACGCCAGCGGCCCGTCCGGTTGGAACATCTCCCGCAGCAGCCCCATCCCGTCGGACATCCGCTCCAGGCGATCGGGGGAACACAGCACGTCCTCGGCCAGCACGGCAGCCTCGGCGGTGACCTCATCCACCCCGGCGGGCCGTCCCCGGCGCGGGGGTGAAGGGGGGAGCAGGGCGGCGGCGCGCCGGAACTCCCCCAGACAACATCGCTTGTACTTCTGTCCACTACCGCAAGGGCAGGGCTCGTTTCGGGAGGGCATGACCTGGGAAGTAGCATACCGGACTCCCGGAGTCTCCCCCTCCGCCCCTACTTCTCCCACCCCCTCCCACGGCCATGCAGGCGGTACCCCCGGCTGCTCGCCCCCTCCCCCTCAAGCCCTCGCTTCAACCTCCCGCCCCACTGCCGTACACTCCTGAACACTGAAGACCGGAGTCCCCGCTTCCATGACCAGGAGTCGTTTCTTGAACCGGCGCACCCTCGGCCTGCTCGCCGCCCTCAGCCTGACCTCCGCCTGCAAGGAGGAGCCCGTCGGCGCGATGACCCCCATCCCCCGTCCGGCGGACATGCCCGCCACCCCGGCGAAGAAGGCCGAGGCCCCCAAGCCCGTCGCCGCCGAGCCACCGCCCGACCCGTCCAAGGTGGTGCTGCGCTGGAAGCTCGACGCGCCCACCGCCTTCCGCCTCACCACCACCTCGTCCTCCGCCGCCCCGGATCCGGCCCCCAAGAGCAAGAAGGGCAAGAAGGACAAGGAGCCCCAGGCCGACGAGGCCAGCCCGAGCGCGGCGGACGCCATCTTCGTGCTGCAGAAGACCGAGGCGGGGGACTACGCCTTCCGCATCGTCCCGCAGGGAGCGGGCGAGGCGGACCAGGGCACCATGAGCGAGCGCGGCTTCGTGATGGACGGACTGGCCGGGCCGCTGCGCAACCTGGCGGCGCTGGTGCTGGAGCTGCCGAGGGACCCGGTGGGCCCGGAGGCCACCTGGGCGCTGGGAACGGACCTGGTGGACATGGGCGCCGTGCAGGGCTTCGTGGAGAAGAAGGCCGAGCGGCGCAACCAGGTGAAGCTCACCGCGCTCACTCCCGGCGAGAACGGGGAGCAGGTGGCGACGCTCGAGTACGACCTGTCCGAGAGCCTCTCCGGGGAGGTGCGCGCCACCCGGGCCAGCCTCAAGGCGGCGGCGGCGAAGGCCGCGGCGGCGAAGCCCGAGGGCCCCGAGGACGGGGACGAGGACGAGTCCGCCCAGGGCGAGCCGTCCGTCCTCGCCGAGATGCGGGTGAAGGGCCGGGGCGAGTTCCTCGTGAAGGCGGGCCGCTGGCGCTCCTGGGAGGCCACGCTCACCACGCGCACCGAGGGCACCACCCTGCCCGGTTCACCCGAGGGCGAGCGCACGCTGCGCCTCACCCCACTCGACCCGGTGCCTCCCGAGCTGCTGCAGCCGCAGGCGAAGAAGTAGCCGCCGCCTCCGACTCGCGCACCAGCCGCACCACGGTGTCCACCCAGGCGGGGTGCGCGTTGAGCGAGGGGACGAGCTGGAAGTCCTCTCCCCCGCTCGCGAGGAACTGCTCGCGCCCGCGCATGGCCACCTCCTCCAGCGTCTCCAGGCAGTCGGCGACGAAGGCCGGGCACATCACCGCCAGACGCTTCACCCCGCGCGCGGCCAGCTCCGGCAGCACCACGTCCGTGTACGGCTGCACCCACGGCGTGCGCCCCAGGCGGGACTGGAAGGACACGCTCCAGCCCTCGGGGCCCAGCCCCAACCGGCTGGCCAGGCCTCGCGCCGTGGCGAAACACTGGGCCCGGTAGCAGTGGCGGTTGGCGTCGGTGAGCACGTCACAGCACCCCTGAAAGGCCAGGCAGTGCTTCCCCGAGGGATCGCTCTTGCGGATGTGGCGCTCGGGCACGCCGTGGAAGCTGAAGAGGACGTGATCCGCCCGCAGGCCGGAGATGACGGGGCGCGCCACCTCGGTGTAGGCGTCCAGGAAGGCCGGGTGCGAGTGGAAGGCCGGCACCGCGCGCACGTTGGGCACGTCCCAGGGCTCGGAGAGCACCTCGTAGGTGCGCGCCAGGGACGAGCCCGAGGAGGACGCGGCCTCCTGCGGATAGAGGGGCAGCACGGTGAACTCCGTGACGCCCCTGGCCCGCAGCCGCGCCACCGCGTCCGGCAGGGACGGGTTGCCGTAGCGCATGGCCAGCTCCACCTCGTACTCGCCGGAGAGCCGCTCCGTCACCGCCGCCGTCAGGGCCTTGGAGTGCACCATCAGCGGCGAGCCCTGCTCCGTCCAGATGGTGCGGTAGGCGTGCGCGCTCTTGGGCGAGCGGAACGGGAGGATGATGAGGTTGAGCAGGAACCAGCGGCCCACGGGGTGGATGTCCACCACGCGCGGATCACTGAGGAACTCGCGCAGGTAGCGGCGGACGGGGCCGGTGTGGGGGGCATCCGGAGTGCCCAGGTTGACCAGGAGGAGTCCCTTGCGTGCCATGACAGTCAGTGCAGGGAGTGGGGCTGTGTGAGGGCGAACTCGCCTATCCGTGCCTCGAACTGGCGGCCGTCGGGGCGCTCCATCGTGTAGGAGCCCCGCATGGAGCCGAACGGGGTGCGGAGCTGGGCCCAGCTCGTGTACTCGAAGCGCTCGCCGGGGGCCAGACGCGGCTGCTTGCCGACGACGCCGTCTCCCCTCACCTCCTCCACCTTTCCCGTGGCGTCGGTGATGATCCAATGGCGGCTGCGCAGCTGGGCGGGCTCGCCGCCCGTGTTGACGATCTCCACCGTGTACATGAAGGCGTACTGGTGGGAATCAGGGGCGCTGCGCTCCGGCCAGAACGTGGGCTTCACGGTGACGCGGATGCCTTCGGTGATGACGGAGGACATGCCCCACAATTGGCCGCCTCCCCGCCCGGAAGCAAGCCAAACGAACCGGCCCATCAAACACTCAGGGCTTCGCCCCTTCCCGGTCCCGCTCCGGCTGGGCCGCGCCGGTGGGCACTCCGGGCTCCTCGGCGGCCTTGGGCCAGATGAGCGAGGCGATGATGGAGGCCAGCAGCACCCCGCCGATGACACCCAGCGACACGCCGATGGAGACGTGGATGTCGAAGAAGGTGATGAGCATCTTCGTGCCCACGAAGCCGAGGATGACGGCCAGGCCCATCTTCAGCAGGTGGAACTTGTCCATGAGGCTCGACACCACGAAGAAGAGCGAGCGCAGGCCGAGGATGGCGCACACGTTGGACGTGTAGACGATGAAGGCGTCCTGGCTGATGCCGAGCACGGCGGGGATGGAGTCCAGGGCGAAGAGCAGATCCGTGGCCTCCACCACCAGCAGCACCAGGAAGAGCGGCGTCACCTTGGTGCGGCCGTCCTCCACCGTGAAGAAGCTGCTGCCCTCGCCCTGGCGGGCCACCGGGAGCATGCGCCGGGCCAGCCGGACGATGAGCGTCTGCTCGGGGTCGGCGGCGTCATCGTCCTTGGAGAAGGCCATCTTCAACGCGGTGAAGACGAGGAAGGCGCCGAAGATGTAGAGCAGCCAGTGGAAGCGCTGCACGAGCGCGGTGCCGGTGATGATGAGCACCGCGCGCATGATGAAGGCGCCGACGATGCCCCAGAAGAGCACCCGGTGTTGCACCTCCGGGACGACCCGGAAGTAGGAGAACACCATCAGGAAGACGAAGAGGTTGTCGACGGAGAGCGAATACTCGACGACGTAGGCCGTCACCCACTGCAGGGCCTGCTCGCGGTTCCAGTAGCCGAAGAAGAACAGGCCACCGCAGAAGAGCAGGCTGATGGTGATCCACACGCCCGTCCAGGCCCCGGCCTCCTTGGGCGACACCGCATGCTCCTTGCGGTGGAAGACCCCCAGGTCGAGCGCCAGCATGGCGACGACGAAGAGGTTGAAGCCCAACCAGAGCGCGCTTTGAGTATTCACGGACCCCCCTATAACGGGCAGGGGGGGCCGCCGTCGACACCCTTGATACTCCTGGGGTTCTACTCCCGCCGGAGCGCCTCGTCCGTGGCCGGGCGGCGCAGCACCACCAGGGCGCGTCCCGCCACCATCACCGAGCCGCCCGCGGGGGTATGGGTGTGCAGCGTCACGCGGGACTCGCCGGTGTCCACCACCTCCTCCCAGTCCGCGCCCCACTCGATGGCCGGGAGCTGGAAGGTGATGGGCTCGTGGTGGGCGTTCATCAGCACCAGGAGTGTGTCTCCGACGATGCGGTGGCCCTCGTCGTCCGGGGTGACGATGGCATCGCCGCCGAGCAGGAAGGAGACGGAGCGCACATAGGGCTTCTCCCAGTCCTCCTTCTTCATCTCCTGGCCGTCGGGGCGGAACCAGGCCAGGTCCTTGAGCTCGCTGTCCCACAGGCGCGAGCCGCGGAAGAACTTGCGCTTGGTGAGCACGGGCTGCTCGCGGCGCAGGCGGCTGAGGCGGCGGGTGAAGTCGAGCAGCTTGCGCTGGGACTCGGTGAGGTTCCAGTCCACCCAGGACAGGGCGTTGTCCTGGCAGTAGGCGTTGTTGTTGCCCTTCTGGGTGCGGCCCATCTCGTCGCCGGCCAGGAGCATGGGCACGCCCTGGGACAGGAAGAGCGTGGCCAGGAAGTTGCGCTTCTGCTGCTCGCGCAGGGCGTTGATTTCGGGGTCCCTGGTCTCGCCCTCGACGCCGCAGTTCCACGAGTGGTTGTCGTTGGCGCCGTCCCGGTTCTCCTCGAGGTTGGCCTCGTTGTGCTTCTGGCTGTAGGTGACGAGGTCGTGCAGGGTGAAGCCGTCGTGGGCGGTGATGAAGTTGACGCTGGCGGTGGGCTTGCGGCCGCCCAGGGCGTACAGGTCCGAGGAGCCGGTGAGCCGGTAGCCGATCTCCGCGGCCTGGCGGTCATCGCCCTTCCAGTAGCGGCGGATGGTGTCGCGGTACTTGCCGTTCCACTCGCTCCAGAGGACGGGGAAGTTGCCCACCTGGTAGCCGAAGTCGCCCACGTCCCAGGGCTCGGCGATGAGCTTCACCCGGCTGAGGACGGGGTCCTGGTGCACCATCTGGAAGAAGGCGGCGCGGGTGTCGTAGCCGTGCCGGTCGCGGCCCAGGGTGGTGGCCAGGTCGAAGCGGAACCCGTCCACGTGCATCACCTCCACCCAATAGCGCAGGCTGTCCATGACGAGCTTGAGCGCGTAGGGGTGGGTGGCGTTCCACGAGTTCCCCGTGCCGGTGAAGTCCTGGTAGTAGCGCGGATCCTTCTCCAGCAACCGGTAGTAGGCGGTGTTGTCCAGGCCCTTGAAGGACAGGGTGGGCCCGAGGTGGTTGCCCTCGCAGGTGTGGTTGTAGACGACGTCGAGGATGACCTCGATGCCGGCGCGGTGGAGCGCCTTCACCATGGACTTGAACTCGGCGACCTGGCCGCCGCGCGAGCCGGAGGAGCTGAAGCGCGCGTCCGGGGAGAAGTAGCCCAGGGTGCTGTAGCCCCAGTAGTTGGTGAAGCCCTTGTTGACGAGGAAGGGCTCGTCCACGTGGGTGTGGATGGGGAGCAGCTCCAGGGCGGTGACGCCCAGCCTGCGCAGGTGCTCGATGAGGGCGGGGTGGCCCAGGGCGGCGTAGGTGCCGCGCTGGTGCTCGGGGATGTCGGGGTGCAGCTTGGTGAGGCCCTTCACGTGGGCCTCGTAGAGGAGCGTGCGGTGCAGGGGCACGGCGGGAGAGCTGTCGCCGTCCCAGTCGAAGTCATCGGTGAGCACCACCGCCTTGGGGACCCCGGCGGCGCTGTCGCGGATGTCGAAGGCGAGATCCTGCTCCTCCGCGCCGAGCTCGTAGGCGTAGACGGGGGCGGAGAAGTCCACCTGCCCGTGCAGGGCGCGCGCGTACGGGTCCACCAGCAGCTTGTGCGGGTTGAAGCGCATGCCGCGCCGGGGCTCGTAGGCCCCATGGGCGCGGAAGCCGTAGAGCGTGCCGGTCTGCACCCCCGGGATGAAGCCGTGCCACACGTGCTCGGTGTGCTCGGGCAGCACGTAGCGGCGCAGCTCGCGCGCGGGGTTGTCCGCATCGAAGAGACACACTTCTATCTTCCGCGCATGCTCGCTGAAGACGGCGAAGTTGACTCCGTTACCAAGGTACGTGGCGCCCAGGGGATACGGCTTGCCTGGTAGCACCTCCGTCCGCTTCATCCATCGCTCCTCTCCAACAGCACCAGCGGGAAGCCCGCCAGTAGCGGCGCGAGGGGCAGCACCGCGCCACCCTCCCGTCGCCCCGGCCGCACTTCCCGGCCGGTGAAAACGTCCCGGAACGTCATGCTCGCATAGGACTCGGGCAGATCCAGGGACGTTTCTTCATGGGCCCCCGCGAAGCCCCCGGGGGACTCCAGGGCGGAGAGGGTATAGCGCGGTGCGGCGCAAATGACGGCGGACTGCTCGTGCTCGCGGGCGAAGGCCACCACCGCGTCCGCGCGGGGGCCCACCGCGTGGAGCGCCCGGTACCCACCCCGGCAGAAGAGGGCCTTCTGGCGCTGACGCAGGCGCAGGCCCTCGGCCAGGACGAAGAGCTTGATACGGCCATCGTCCATGTCCGCCATCAGCCGGGAGCACAGGGCCAGCCGGTCCGCCGCGGCCTCCCGGTCCAGCGCCTCCAGCAGCCGGGCCCGGACGCCGTAGTCCACCGGCCGGCGGTTGTCCGGGTCCACCAGGGACAGGTCCCACAGCTCGCAGCCCTGGTAGGTGTCCACCACCCCGGGCGAGCCCAGCTTCAGCAGCAGCTGCCCGAGCGCGTTGTGCTGGCCGGCCCGCTCGATGCGGCGCTTGAAGGCCTGGAGGTCCTCGAGGAAGGCGCGGCTCCTGCCCTCGTCCAGGCAGGCCTCCACGAAGTTCGACATGCCCTCCTCGTAGGCCGGATCCGGGTTGGTCCACGAGGTGCGGACCTTGGCCTCCTTGATGGCCTTGAGCATGTAGTCGCGGATGCGGCCGCGGAACTCCGCGAGCCCCTCGGGGTAGAGGGACGGACCCATGGGCCAGGCGCCCACCACCGTCTGGTAGAAGAGGTACTCGTCGTTGAGCGAGGGCGAGGGGCCCTCGGGCCGCTCCAGGCGGTGGGTGCGCGTGAGCCGGGACCAGCGCTCCACCCGCTGGCGCCACTCGCCGGGCAGCTCGGCGAGGACGTTGATGCGCGCGCGCACGTCCTCGCTGCGCTTGGTGTCGTGGGTGCTGGTGGTGAGCATGCTCGCCGGCCAGTGCGCGGCGCGCTCCTGGTTGCGGGCGTGGAAGATGTCCACCGTGGTGCCGAAGTTCTCCGGCTCCCCACCCACCTCGTTGAGCGAGTCGAGCCGGTGGTAGACGTAGAAGACGGTGTCCTCCAGCCCCTTGGCCATGACCGGGCCCGTGAGCTGCTGCACCTTCATGGTGAAGGCGAGCATCTCCGCGCGCTCGTGCGGCCCCAGGTGCTCCGGGTAGCGGCGCAGCAGCACGTCCCCCAGGAAGTCGAAGATGGAGGCGTTGAGGGTGGCGTTGCGCGCCTTGGCATGACGCAGCGTGTCCCGGATGTAGCGCACGTCGCGCTCGTCCAGCTCCGGGCGCCAGTCATCCACGTAGGTGCGGTACACGGGGAAGAGCGCGATGAACTCCGAGAGCGCCCGCCGCAGGCTGTTGAGCGTGAAGTCCCGCGAGCGCCGGTTCATCTCCGAGATGCGGTTGAGCCGGTGCGCGAGCATGTTCAGCTCGCTCGACATGAAGTCGCGCAGGATGAGGCGCTTCTTCTCGTAGACCAGCTCCTCGAAGTGGGGCGCCTCGCCGATGAAGCGCTGGTAGGCCTCCGTCAGGGGCCCCTCGGAGTCCGGGTTCACGAAGACGCCGCCCACCGCGTTGGCGAAGCGGTAGCCCGTGGTGCCGTGCACCGCCCAGGCCTCGGGAATGCGCTCGCGGCCGCCTTGAATCTTCTCCACCACCACGTAGAGCGCCTTGCGCAGCGGCGAGTCCACGTGGGCCCCCGCCTCCGCCTGCCAGCGCTCGCGCAGCCGCCGCTCCACCTCCGGCCACAGCTCCGCCCGGTTCGCGTGCTCGGCGTCGAACAGGGCCCGCGCCCGCTCCACGAAGAACTGCTCCTGCAGGTTGAGGAAGTAGGCCGTCGGGTCGTAGAGCCCGTCCGGGTGGTCGATTCGCAGCCCGGTGATGCAGCCCTGGCGCAGCCACTCGAAGATGCGCTGGTGGGCCTCGGTGAAGACGTCCGGATCCTCCACGCGGATGGCCGCCAGCCCGTTGATGTCGAAGAACCGGCGGTAGTTGATCTCCTCCCCCGCCACGCGCCAGTGGGCCAGCCGGTAGCTGCACCCCGAGAGCAGCTCGTCCAGCGCATCGAAGGAGCGCGGGTCGCCCGGAGTGCCGTTGAAGGACTTCACGTTGGCCTCGATGTGGGCGGCCACCTCGCGGCTGGCTCCGGCGAGCGCCGCCAGCCGGCGCTTGATGACCTCCTTCTCCCGGTTGCGCTCGATGATGCGGGGACGCTCGGTCTCCGTGCGCGGAGGCAGGTGGCTGATGGCGGTGAGGATGGAGTGCAGCTCGATGAGATGCCCGTGCTCGGACCCGAGCCGGGCCTCCAGCGCCTCCAGGTCGCGGCCCAGCACCCGCCCATACTGTCGGGGAGCCAACGGGAGCAGCCGGTCGTAGTAGTGGATGGAGAAGGCCCCATCGCGGTAGCCCAGCTTCAGCTCCCCACGCTCGAGCACCACGCCGTACTGGTCTCCCAGCACGGGCAGGAGGACCTTGCCCTCCAGCTCGTCCTTCACCGGGGTCCAGTCGATGTCGAAGAAGCGCGCGTACACGGAGGACGGGCCGTTCTCCAGCACGTCGAACCAGAGCGGGTTGAACGTCTCGATGCCCATGTGGTTGGGCACAACGTCCAGCACCTGGCCCAGCCCGTGCTCGCGCACGGTGGAGCAGAAGGCCGCGTGCTCCTCGGGCGAGCCCACCTCCGGGTTGAGCTGCTTGTGGTCCACGCAGTCATAGCCGTGGGTGCTGCCCGGACTGGCCTTTAGGTAGGGCGAGCAGTAGACGTCCGTCACCCCCAGCCGGGCCAGGTAGGGCACCACCTCGCGGGCCACGCGGAAGGGAAAGCCCTTATGCAGCTGCAACCGGTAGGTGGACAGCGGGGTGGCCCGCGCCAGCAACTCCTCGCGCACGCGTCCATACAGCTTCCCGGCCAGCGCCTCTCCCCCCACCTGCCCCGCGTCTCCACCCGACACAGCCGAACCTTCGAGTCGCATATGGGCTCAGTCGTAGGACCGACGCGGCCATCTGACCACCACCCAGACGCCCATCCGCACGCTATCCAACGCTCTCCGGGCGCTTGCTCTCCTGGAGGTTGTCCTCCTGAAAGCGCAGAGGGCCCGCCACTCGAGTGGCGAGCCCTCCGGGACGGCGGCGGCCGTCGAAGCGGATCAGGTGAGGTTCTTGTTCACCAGCGCCGTCATCTCGAACATGGTGACGGACTTCTTGCCACCGAAGATGGGCTTGAGCTTGTCGTCGGCGTTGATCTGCCGCTTGTTCTTCGCGTCCTGGAGGTTGTTCTTCTTGATGTAGTCCCAGATCTTGCTGACGACCTGGGTGCGGGGAATCGGCTTGTTGCCGACGATCTCCGCCAGGGCGGGGGACGGCGTCATCTCCTTCATGAAGGCCGCGTTGGGCTTACGGCCAGCGGCCTTCTTGGCGGCGGGAGCCTTCTTGGCGGCAGGAGCCTTCTTCGCGGCGGTGGTCTTCTTGGCGGCCATTTCGTTCGGATCTCCTCCCCCTGTTCGAGTGTCCGGGGGCGTTGCACGGCTGGTTCACACCCTGAGCCGTCGGGCGCGTCGTAACACGCCCGAGGCCGAAAATCAGCCCTCCGCTGCATTTTTCCCTCTGAGGGCCCAGGGGAAAATAGTGTTTCTCCCTCGGAAGGGAAGAGTGTTTTCTCGGGGAAGGCACACCATGTTGAACACACTCGTCACTGGCGCGAACGGTTTCCTGGGCTCCTGGTTGGTGCGCGCACTGCTCGCGCGGGGACATGTAGCAACATGTCTCGTGCGTCCCGGAAGTGACGTCTCGGGTCTGATCGGGTCGGGCTACGAGAGGCTGGACGGAGATGTGACGGACGCATCCAGCCTCGTCCGCGCCGTGCGGGGCCGGGACGTGGTCTTCCACCTGGCGGGCCTCCGCCGCGCCGCGACGCGGGAGGACTTCATGCGCGTCAACGCCGAGGGGACGCGCAACGTCTGCGAGGCCATGGTGGCCACCGGCACCCGGCCCCGCCTGGTGCTGGTCAGCTCGCTGGGCGCCTCGGGGCCCTCCACGCCGCAAAGGCCGAGAATCGAAGAGGATCCGCTTCAACCCGCCGAGTGGTACGGCGAGAGCAAGGCCGAGTCCGAGCGCATCGCCTTCTCGTACGCGGACCGGCTGCCGGTGACGGTGCTGCGCCCGCCCCGCATCGTGGGGCCGGGGGACCAGGAGAACCTCGTCCTCTTCAAGCTGGTGGCGCGGGGCCTGCGGCTGCAACTGGGCGGGGGCCCCCGTCCACTGACGCTGGTGGACGTGCAGGACGTGGCGGACCTGCTGCTGCTGCTGGCCGAGCGGGACGAGGCCCTCGGGGAAGCCTTCTTCATAGGTCACCCCCAGCCCCTCACCCTGGAAGAATTGCAGGGACTGGTGGCCGAGGCACTGGGCGTCCAACCGCGAACACTTCGGGTGTCGCCGGCCGTGCTGACGGCGCTGGCCACGGTGGCGGATGGAGTGTCGCGGGTGACGGGCCGCCGCCTGCCCCTCAACCGGAAGTTCGCGCGGCAGCTGCTCGTCCCCGCCTGGACGTGCTCGAGCGCCAAGGCCGAGCGGGTGCTGGGCTTCCGCGCCACGCGCGACGTGGCCGACTCCATCCGCCGCAGCGCGCACTGGTACAAGGAACGCGGCTGGCTGTGAGGCTTGACCGGGCCCGGGGGCTCCGGTCTGCTCGCGCCGTGCACCCCCCTCCCCCTTCAGGCCCTCCGCGGCTGTTGCTCGTCACGGCCCACCCGGACGACGAGACGCTCTTCGGCGGCGCGGTGTACAAGCTCTCCCGCTCGCTCGGAGCGCAGGTGGACCTGGTGGTCTTCACGCGGGGCGAGGGAGGCTACCGGACCGCCACGCTGGCCGAGCCCCTGTATGGATTGAAGCTCACGGACCCGGCCGTCGCGCGCGTCCACCTGCCGCGCATCCGCGAGCAGGAGCTCCGCGCCGCGGCCCGCATCCTCGGGCTGCGCGAGTGCACCTTCCTGGACCAGCCGGATCCCGGCTACACGCTGGCCGCGGACGCGCCCGTGGGCGAGGGCTGGGACACGGACTTCATCCGCCGCGGGCTGCGCGAGCGGTTGCTCCAGGGCCGCTACGACTTCGCCTTCGTGATGCTGCCGCTGCCCCACACGCATGCCCACCACCGGGACGCGGCGCTGCTCGCGCTGGAGGTGGTGGCCGGACTGGCGCCGCACGAGCGGCCGCTGGTGCTCGGAGCCACCGGCCACACGCGCAACCGCGAGGTGGCCGAGCAGAACCGTCAGGGCTTCCCCATCCCGGAGGCCGAGGGCTTCACCTACTCCGGCGTGCCGGGCCATCCGCTCGCGGACGTGCGCCCGGGCGCCGTGTTCGAGTTCGACCGCACGCGCCGGTTCGGCTTCAGGGACAGGCTCGACTACAACATCGTGGTGGACTGGGCCATCGCCGAGCACAAGACCCAGGGCCTCATGCAATTGCGCCAGGGTGCCATCGAGCTGGAGCGCTACTGGTACCTCGCGCTCAATCCGGAGGAAGGAGTCGCACGGGCCCGCGCCCTCTTCGAGCGCCTGGAGCAAGCGCCTCCCGGCTGAGCGGGTGGCCTCGTGACGCGGAGCAGCGGTGGCTGGAGCACCAACGCCGTGCCGTCCAGCCGCCCGGAGGTCGGAGCGCCCGCTAGAGTCGGAGTCCTCTCTCGGAGGCACTGATGACCCCGATGCGGCCACGTCCCCGGTGGGCGGTCCTTCTGCTTGCCCTGGCCCTGCTGTCCACCAGCTGCGCGTCCTGGACGCCCCCTCCTGGCCGGGGGAAGAACCTGCGTTACTCACCTCGCGAGGAGGAGACGCCCTCCCTGGTGCTGGAGGCCGGGACGTCGCAACGGCAACACCGCCGCCAGGGCGCCCGTGAAGCGGTGACGGCGGTGGAGCCCGCGCGGCAGGAGGCCCTGGCGGCCCACCTGGCGTTCGTCCGGGCCTTGGGCGACGTGACCACCTCCACCCGCCTCATGTCCGGTGAGCTGTCCAGACTCGAGGCCAGCAAGCGGGGCATTGCTGGCCACTACCCCGAGCTGTTCGTTCCCTTCGTGCAATACGGCACCCAGCAACTGCGATGGATGGACGCCGAGCTCGCCGCCGCCACCCGGCTGTCCGCCCTGGCCTCGGAGATGGAGGACCCGGACATGCAGCGGGCGCTCTTGCGCCTCGGCGGCCCCCGCCTCCAGTCCGCCATGATGGGCGCCATGCTGCTCGCCGTCTGGCTCGACTTCCTCACCCTCGCCGACGTGGTGCTCGCGCAGCACCCGTCCTACAGCGTGGAGCGGCTGCTCGTGCAGCTGGAGCGCTTGCGCACGATGCTCGGTCCCGCCATGACGGCCCTCGCCTCCGGGGAGCCAGGACAGGCCGAGGCCGCGGCGGCCGACCTTCCCGCGCTCATCGGCCACCTCACCGGCGAGTTCGCCGCGACCCGTAAGCGCGTGCTCGAGTCGGGGGAAAACCTCCAGAAGATATTGCTGGTGAAGGATCTCCTCGAATCGGTGGCCCTGGGCTCGGCGATGAAGATGGTACTGCCCCGGATGTTGGGACCCGCCACTTCCGCCACGCTGGGTGTGGGGCTCGTGATGGGCTCCAACGGCGTGATGATGGGCACGCGGATGGTCGTCTCCGCCGAGTGGGTGGAGATGATGCGCCAGCTGGTGCGGGCGGGTGTCATCTCGCTGCCCGCCGTCAGCGCCGCGGTGCGGATTCACGCCGGCCAGGTGATGATGGCCGAGGCGTACGACGAGCTGCCCAGGGGCGTGCGCGAAGCGCTGGGCGATGGGCCCGAGGTGCGGGCCATGAGGGTGACGGGCAGAGCGGGGGCCGGCATGGCCGATCCGCCACGGCACCACGTGCTGCCACAAGAGTTCCGCGAGTGGTTCGAGAAACGCGGCTTCACCGGCGACATGAGCATCGACCAGTTCTGCGTCGAGATGGAACTGGCGAGCCACCAGGCCATTCATGGAGGTGGTGACTGGCGCCTGGGACGCATGTGGCCCGGCGAATGGAACCAGATGATCATGAAGGCACTGCAACGAGCCGAAACCAGGGCGGGCCATACGTTGACGCAGAGCGAGATCCTGAAGCTCGTCGCGGAGTACATGAGGCTGTATAAAATCCCGATGAACTTCGTTCCCGGGAGATGACCATGTCGGAAGGGGGAGCCTGGCAGGGCAACTGGATGACCCGGTTGTATGAGCGGGTCCGCGAGCGTGGTTTCGACTCCCTCACCGCCTTCGCCGAGGCTCGCCCCGCCGTCTCGTTGCATGCGCTCGCCGACGAGCTGGGAGAGGACGACGTCGCCGGAGTGCAGGTGTTGCGCGGGTTGCTGACCGAAGCGGAGCGGCGCAAGCAGGTCACACGTTTCGTGCGCGATGTTCTTGTGCGCCTCTTGTCTCAACATCTCCCGGATGGTTGGCCCGCCGTGTTGGATGACCCATCCCGTTTCACGGTTGCCCAGGTACTCGCCATGTGGGCCAGCTTCACCCCAGCATCCCATGAGAAGCGCGTCGACCAGGCCGGCGATACGCTCCTCGCCTCGCCGCCACCACCCGGTTGGCGCCCGCTCGGCCCCGACGACGAGTTCCTCCGGACGCTCCTGCCCGACGAGGAAGTCTGAACCTCCATCGCGGACCCCGCCTGGCGGGCCGCCGATGACCCGGAAGGCTTGGACGCCTCCCCACCCCCTTACTCGTAGCCGACTACGAGTGAATCAACATCAATCCTACATATTAGACAGGCTTCACTCGTAGTCGACGACGAGTGACCCAGAGCACCAGTCCTCAGGCCGGCGCCATGGGCGCGCAGGGGCCCTCCACGCGCATGGGCTCCCATCCACCCCCACGCGCCTGCTCGCCCCACGTCCGCATGCGCGGGCGCGCCGGGCTCATGCCCCTCAGAAGCCCGCATGACACGGGGATTGCTCGCCCGCACCGCATAGCGGCCTTCGCACCAGCCCCTCGCTCCTTCAGCGAATTCCGGGCGTTATCGCGCGGTTGACACACGCCGGACTCCGGTGTCAGGAAGCCCGCCTTGCCCATGCCCGCGAAAGCCGCCTTCTACGATGTCGACGGGACGCTGATTAAGACCAACGTCGTCCACGTCTACGCCTACTACGCCATGAACCGGGGCTCCCTCCTGGGCATCGCGGGGAGGACCCTGGCCACCGCCGCCAGTGTGCCCCTCTTCGCGGCCATGGATGCGTTGGACCGGAAGACGTTCAACGAGTTCTTCTACCGCTACTACGCCGGCCTGTCCGAGGACCGCCTCATCTCCGTGGCCGAGGACATGTTCGAGGACGTCCTCAAGCCGGCCATCTACGAGCAGACGCGCGACCTCATCGACCAGGCGCGCCGCGTCGGCTGCCGCATCGTGCTCGTCACCGGAGCGCTGGACTTCAGCATGCGCCCGCTGGCCCGCTACCTGGGCGCCGACGACATGATCGCCAACAAGATGCAGTTCGTGGGCGGCAAGGCCACCGGCAAGGTCATTCCCCCCATCATCGAGGGAGCGAACAAGGCCAACGCCATCCGCTCCTACTGTGTCCGGGAGGGCCTGGCGCTGGACCAGTGCCATGGCTACTCCGACAGCGCCTCCGACTACGCCATGCTGTCCGTGGTGGGCCGCCCCACGGCCGTCAATCCGGACATGCGCCTGCGTTCCATCGCCCGGGCCTACAACTGGCCCATCCTCGACCTCAAGTAACCGAAAGTTCCGTACGACATGCGCCCGCTCAAGACGCTCCAGAAGCTCTACGACGAGGAAAGCCAGGTGGTCATCACCGAGAAGGGCAGCCCCCCGCGGGCGCTCTTCTACGGGGAGAACTTCCTCCTCGAGGACCTGCCCGTGGGCACCCGGGTCATCTTCCCCCGGCCGCCCCTGGCCGGTGTGCCCAACGTGAAGGCCGCCATCCGCTGGGCCATCAACCACCCCGAGGGCATGGAGCCGCTGCACGCCCTGCTCCGCCCCGGGATGAAGCTCACCTGCGTCATCGACGACATCTCCGTCCCGCTGCCGCCCATGGCCACGCCGGACGTGCGCCAGTCCATCCTCGAGGTGGTGCTGGAGCTGTGCGCCGACTCGGGCGTGGATGACGTCCACCTCGTCATCGCCAACGCCCTGCACCGCCGCATGACGGAAGGCGAGATGCGGCGCATGGTGGGACAGAAGATCCACGACGCCTTCTACCCGGACCGCTACTACAACCATGACGCCGAGGATCCCGACGGCATCGTGGAGCTGGAGCGCACGCCGTGCGGCTCGCACGTGGTGGCCGTCAACCGGCGCGTGGCCGAGAGCGATCTCATCGTCTACGTGAACGTGAACTTCGTGCCCATGAACGGCGGGCACAAGTCCATGGGCACCGGTGTGGCCAACTACGCCAGCCTCCGGGCGCACCACAACCCGAAGACGATCCGCGAGTCCAAGAGCTACATGGAGCCGGGACACAGCGAGCTGTACCGGCGCAACGAGCGGATCGGCCGGGCCATCGACAAGCACCTCAAGGTGTTCCACATCGAGACGTCGCTGAACAACCGCATGTTCGGCCCCGGCGTGGACTTCCTCCACAAGAAGGAGGAGGACTACACCGAGGGGGACCGGCTGAAGTTCCAGGCCATGCGCTACGCGCTGTCCAAGATGCCGCGGGCGGCGGCGCGCAAGGTGCTCAACTCCATCCCCGCGCCCTATGACGTGACGGGCGTGTTCGCCGGAGCCACCGAGCCCACCCACGCCAAGACGCTGGAGAAGAGCTGGCAGCAGTACGTGGTGCCGGTGCAGGGGCAGAGCGACATCGTCATCTTCCCCATCCCGTTCGTCTCGCCCTACAGCGTCAACTCCATGCTCAACCCGCTGCTGGTGCAGGTGATGGGGCTGGGCTACTTCTTCAACCTCAACCGCGGCGTGCCGCTGGTGAAGAAGGGCGGCGTGCTCATCCTCACCCACCCGGCCTTCGACGAGTTCGACCCCGTCCAGCACCCCAGCTACATCGAGTTCTTCAACCGCGTGCTGCCTGAAACGCGCGACGCCGTGCAGATCGAGCAGAAGTACGAGCGCGAGTTCGCGGAGAACCCCAGCTACGTGCACCTGTACCGCAAGGGCAACGCCTACCACGGCGTGCACCCGCTCTACATGTGGTACTGGGGCGAGAACGGCCGCCAGCACGTGGGCAAGGTCATCCTCGCGGGCGGGGAGAACAACCACGTCCCGGCCCTGCTCGGCTGGGACCGTACCGACACCCTCACCGAGGCCATCGAGGAGGCGCGCGGCTTCATGGGCCGCTCGGCCAGCATCAGCCTGCTGCGCATCGCCCCCACCGTCATGGTCGACGTGAAGTAACCCCCTGGGCTCCCCACGATGAGTGTTTCCGAGCTGAACGTCACCGAGGTCTTCACCGGCAAGCGCCTGCTGTTCGCGGGCTCTACCGGCTTCGTGGGCAAGGTCACCCTGTCCATGCTCCTGTCGCGCTACGGCGAGACGCTGGACAAGCTCTATGTGCTGGTGCGCAAGGGCAGTGCCCCCTCCGCCGAGCGGCGCTTCTACGACAAGGTGGCCACCAGCGAGCCCTTCCAGCCGCTGCGCGACACCTATGGCGAGCAGGGCGCCATCGAGTTCATCCGCCGCAAGGTGGAGGTGCTCGACGGCGACATCACCGATCCGCTCATGGGCCTCACCCCGGAGCAGGCGGATGGGCTCACCGGCAAGGTGCACGCCATCATCAACTGCGCGGGCCTGGTGTCCTTCAACCCGTCGCTGGAGGTGGGCCTCAACGTCAACACCCACGGCGTGAAGTACACCGTGGAGCTGGCGCTCCAGTGGAACGTGCCCCTCATCCACATGTCCACGGCCTTCGTGGCGGGCAACCGCAGCGGGCTCGTCTTCGAGGACGAGGAGGTGGTGGGCTACTTCCCGCGCCGCGAGGACATGGACGGGCGCGACTTCAGCCTGGAGCAGGAGCTGGCGGACGCGGAGAAGATCGTCGCCCGGCTGCGCGAGCAGGCGGATGACAAGGCGCTGGCGTCCACCTTCCGCAAGAAGGCGCTGGAGCGGCTGGAGCAGGAGGGCCGCGACGCCACGGACGAGAAGACGCTGCGGCTGGCCATGGGCCGCGAGCGCAAGCTGTGGCTCACCGGCGAGCTGGTGCGCGCCGGCATGGAGCGCGCGCAGCACTGGGGCTGGCCCAACACGTACACGTACACCAAGAGCCTGGGCGAGCAGGTCATGGCCAGCACCCCGGGCCTGCGCTACGCCATCGTCCGGCCCTCCGTCGTCGAGTCCGCCCAGCACTTCCCCTTCCCCGGGTGGAACGAGGGCTTCACCACCTCGGCGCCGCTGGCCTTCGCCGGCATCAAGGGCCACCGCAACATCCCCGCCGGGGACAAGGCCATCCTGGACATCATCCCGGTGGACCACGTGGCCGGCGCCACCATCGGCATCACCGCCCACTGCATGCAGGTGGAGGAGCGGCGCGTCTACAACCTGGCCTCGGGTGACGTGAATCCCTTCTACGCCAGCCGCTCCATCGAGCTGGTGGGCCTGTACCGCCGCCGCTACTACCGCAGCAAGGAGACGGGCAACGCGCTGATGAACGAGGTGCGCTCGCGCATCGAGCCCGTGCCGGTGAGCCGCGCGGTGTTCGAGAACCTCAGCGCCCCCATGTTCGTCAAGGGCGCCCGCTTCCTCAAGCAGGTCATCGACGAGGTGAAGCCGGCCTGGGGCGCCCCCCGCGTGCAGGCCGCGCTGGAGAAGGCCAGGGAGACGCTGGACGAGGTGGAGAACCAGGCCCTGAGCCTGGTGGGCCTCATCGAGCTCTTCCTCCCCTTCCTCTACGACAACCGCTACGTCTTCCGCTGCGACAACACGCGCTCGGTGTACGCGCGCATGGCGCACCATGACCGGGTCCGCATCCCCTGGGCCCCGGAGATGATCGACTGGCGCGTCTACTTCCTCGACACCCACCTGCCCGGCCTGGAGAAGTGGGTGTTCCCCGGCCTGGAGGAGGAGACGAAGAAGCGCACCGTCATCCCCGCCAGCCGGGACTTGCTGGAGATGCTCGAGGCGAGCGTCAACGCGTGGCGCCACCGGGTGGCCTTCCGCTACGCCGCGGACGAGAAGGAGGAGCGCCTCACCTACGGCGAGGTCAACCGCTACGCCAACCGCGTGGGCAGCTTCCTCCTGAAGGAAGGCGTCAAGCGCGGCGAGCGGGTGATGCTGCTGGGCGAGAACCGCCCCGAGTGGCCCGTCTGCTACTTCGGGATTCTCCGCGCGGGCGGCACCGCCGTCCCCGTGGACCCGAGCCTCACCGAGACGGAGATCGTCAACATCGCCCGGCGCGCCGAGGCGAAGTTCATCCTGCTCACCGAGGAGGCCGCCAAGGACCTGCCGGGCCTGGAGGCCGCGTTCACGGGCGCGGGCCTGGCCACGCGCGTGGCCAGCATGGCCGAGGCGATGAGTGGGGACCCGGCGTACCCGGACGCCATCGGCCCGGTGCGCCGCACGGCCGCCGCGGACGACGTGGCCAGCCTCATCTTCACCTCGGGCACCACGGGCACGCCCAAGGGCGTGATGCTCACCCACCGCAACTTCGCCTCCCTCATCGCGAAGCTGGCGGGTGCCTTCAACGTGGGCATGGGCGACTCCGTCCTCTCCGTGCTCCCGCTGCACCACACCTTCGAGTTCTCCGCCGGCTTCCTCACGCCCTTCTCTCGGGGCACGGAGATTACGTACATCGACGAGCTCACCTCGGACCGGCTGGGCGAGGTGTTCGAGTCGGGCCGCGTGACGGCGATGATCGGCGTGCCCGCGCTCTGGCAGCTGCTGCACCGCAAGGTGACGCAGGAGATGGCCAGCCGGCCGCCCATGGTGGAGCAGGCGCTCAAGACGCTCATGTCCGCCCACGGCGAGCTGCGCAACCGCAGCAGCCTCAACCTGGGCAAGCTGCTCTTCTGGCCCGTGCACCGCAAGTTCGGCGGGAAGATCAAGTTCCTCGTGTCCGGCGGCTCGGCGCTGCCGGATGACGTGCACAAGGCCTTCCACCAGCTCGGCTTCAACATCATCGAGGGCTACGGTCTCACCGAGGCCTCCCCGGTGCTCACCGTCTCCGAGACGAACGTCAACAAGCGTCTGCCCGGCACGGTGGGCAAGGCGCTGCCGGGCGTCGAGCTGAAGATCCTGGATCCGGACAACGATGGCATCGGCGAGGTGCTCGCCCGCGGCCCCAACGTCATGGCCGGCTACTTCGGCGACAAGGAGTCCACCGACGCCGTCCTCAAGGAGGGCTGGCTGTACACGGGGGACCTGGGGCGCATCGACTCCGAGGGCCGCCTGTACCTGATGGGCCGCAAGAAGGACGTCATCATCGACGCCAACGGGAAGAACGTGTACCCGGACGAGCTCGAGGAGGTCTACGGCCCCCACACGCACATCAAGGAGCTGTCCATCGTCGGCCTGCCGGACGAGGCCGGTGGCGAGAAGGTCGCCTGCCTGTGCGTGCCGGACTACAAGGACCGGCCCCGCGAGGAGGTGCGCCGCGAGCTGGAGGAGCACTTCCGCAAGACGGGCCAGGAGATGCCCTTCTACCGCCGCGTGAAGGTGCTGCGCTTCTGGGACGGCGAGCTGCCGCGCACCTCGTCGCGCAAGGTGAAGCGCAAGGTGGTGGTGGAGGAGCTCAAGCGCCTGGAGAAGCTGGCCTCCTCGGGCGAGAAGGCCCGCGAGAAGGTGCAGAGCACCGGCGGCGTCTCCGACTGGCTCTACCCGCTCATCGCCGAGGTGGTGAACAAGCCCCTCTCCGAGATCCGCCCCGAGTCACGCCTCTCCGTGGACCTGGGCCTGGACTCGCTGATGCTCACCGAGCTGTCCGTGGCCCTGGAGCAGGCCGGCGTGCCGCTGCCCGCGGTGAATGACCTGACGCACGTGCAGACGGTGGAGGACCTGCGCAAGCTGGTGGTGGCCAGCGGCCGCCGCCCCGCCATGGAGACGCGCGCCAAGGACATCTCCCGCGAGACCGAGAAGGCCGAGGAGGTGGAGATCCCCGTGCCCGAGCCCCTCGTCTCGGTGGGCCGGCAGCTGGTGCGGCTGGGCCAGCAGGCCATCTTCGGCGGCCTCTTCGACGTGAAGGTGACGGGCAAGCCCTTCATCCCCATGAACCGCAACTTCCTCGTCATCGCCAACCACACGAGCCACCTGGACATGGGGCTCGTGAAGGTGGTGCTCGACGAGCAGGGACAGCGGCTCACCACGCTGGCGGCCCGGGACTACTTCTTCGATACGCCGCTCAAGCGCGCGTACTTCGAGAACTTCACGGACCTCATCCCCATGGACCGGCACGGCTCGCTGCGCGAGTCGCTGCGGCTGGCCGGCAACGCGCTCCGCCAGGGCTTCAACCTGCTCATCTTCCCCGAGGGCACGCGCTCGGTGACGGGCGAGCTGCTCGAGTTCAAGCCCACGCTGGGCTACCTGGCGCTCACCTACGGGGTGGACGTGCTGCCCATCTACCTCAAGGGCGCCTTCGAGGCCCTGCCCAAGGGCCGCATGGTGCCCAAGTCCCGCGAGCTGGAGGCCCACATCGGCCCCGCGCTCACGTACGAGATGCTGCGCGCCAAGACGCAGGGCATGGCGCGCTCGGAGAGCTACCGCTACGCCACCCGGCTGGCGGAGGACTCCATCCAGGCGCTGGCAGCCGGCCGCGTGCTGAGCTTCGATGAATCGGCGACGGTCGAGGAGCAGCGCCGCGCGCTGTCCTCGGGAGGGAGTGAGTCTTGAAGCTGCTCGTCACCGGAGGCACCGGTTTCCTGGGCGCGCACCTGGTGCCGCGGCTCGTCGCCGCGGGCCATGAGGTGCGCATCATCGGCCGCTCCAAGCCGGCCGGCCCGGGCTTCGACAAGGCGGAGTACGTCCCGGGAGACCTGAAGAACCGCGAGGTGGTGCGGCGCGCGCTCGAGGGCGTGCAGGCCGTCTACCACCTGGCGGGGCTCGTCTCCTTCCAGGACAAGGACGCGCGGCGCATGTACGAGCTGCACGTGGACGCCACGCGCGAGCTGCTGCGCGACGTGCGCGAGTCCGGCGTCCAGCGCGTCATCCTCGCCTCCACCTCGGGCACCATCGCCGTGTCCAAGGAGGAGCGCGTCGGCACCGAGGACGACGGCTTCCCCATCAAGGTGGTGGGACGCTGGCCGTACTACCTGTCGAAGATCTACGAGGAGAAGCTCGCGCTGGAGTACTGCCGCCAGCACGCCATTCCCCTGGTGGTGCTCAACCCGAGCCTGCTGATGGGCCCGGGGGATGAGCGGCTGAGCTCCACGTGGACGGTGATGAAGTTCCTGCAGGGCGAGCTGCCGGCCATGCCCGGGGGCGGCATGAGCTTCGTGGACGTGCGCGACGCGGCGGAGGCGTTCGCGAACGCGCTGACGCGGGGCGAGGTGTACGGGCGCCACCTGATGGGAGTGAACATGTCCATGCCGGACTTCTTCGAGCGCCTGGAGCGCCTGTCGGGCGTGGCGGCGCCGCGGCTGCGGCTGCCCTCGAAGGTGAACGTGCTCGGGGCCAAGGTGCTGGAGCAGGTGGCGAAGTGGCGCGGGACGAAGCCCGCGTTGGACCCGCAGGAAGTGGACATCGGCGAGCACTGGTTCTGGCTGGACGCCTCGAAGGCCGAGCGCGAGCTGGGCTTCAAGGCCCGGGACGTCCACCAGACGCTGCACGACACGGTGCAGTACCTGTTCACGCGGATGGCGCCGGGGCACCTGCCGGGCACCAAGGGCCGGCTCGAGGAGCTTCGCGAGGGGACCTGAGCCCATTTCCCCTCTCCCGAAGGGAGAGGGAGCAGAGCTGAGGGTGCAGTGCTGAGGGAGCAGTGCTGACGGCGGCCTTCTGCTGTTACCAGACCACCCTGTTCCGGCCCGTCTTCTTCGCCTTGTACAGGTTGGCGTCGGCCACCTTGATGAACTGCAGCGGCTCCACCATGTCCGGCGTCATGTCCGCCACGCCCAGCGACAGGGTGACCGGAATGTCCTGGTTCTCGAAGACGAACTGCTTCTTCTCGATCGTCTGGCGGATCTTCTCCGCGAAGATGCGCGCCTTCTCCAGGCCGTCCTCGGGCACCACCAGCGCGAACTCCTCGCCGCCGTAGCGCGCGAAGCACTGCTCCTTGCGCACCATCCGCTTGATGGTCTGCGACAGCTCGCGCAGCACGTAGTCCCCCGCCAGGTGCCCGTGCACGTCGTTGATCTTCTTGAAGAAGTCGATGTCGAACATCATCAGCGTCAGGGGGCGCCCGTACCGGTGGCACCTCCCCATCTCCCTCTCCAGGTACTCGAGGAAGTAACGCTTGTTGTTCACCCCGGTGAGCCCATCCACGATCGTCAGCGTGTAGATGGTCTCGTGGTACTGCAGCTCCACGTTGTCACCGGTGAGGAACTTGAAGATGGACCCTCCCACCTTGATGAGATCGCCCGAGCGCAGCGGCGTCTCCTGCGTCACCTCCTGATCGTTCAGGTAGGTGCCGTTGGTGGAGGCCAGGTCCTTGACGAACATCCGCCCCTGCTTGCGGATGATCATCGCGTGCCTGCGCGACACGTTGTCGAGGTCCACCACGATGTGGTTGCCCTCTTCCCGCCCGATGGTGAACTCGGTCTCCTGGAGCGCGTACTTCTTGCCGAGCTCCGGTCCGTGGATCTGAACGATGCAGCATTCAGCCTCGACGGGGGTCGCCAGTTCCTTGATCGAGGAGATCTTGGTTACTCGGGTTTCGTCGCCAGCCATCGATTAGAAGACATAGCACGGCTGGGCAGGTGGAAGCCACGAGGGCCATGCCCCTCCCCCCGGTTTGGATACTCAACGGTGCCCCTCCAGCACCCTTGAAGGGCCCGAAACCGGGGGTAACGTGCCCGGTCATATGGCCAAACTGCTGGCAATGATCCTCGCAGGGGGCGCCGGAACCCGGCTCGAGCCCCTCACCCGTGAACGCGCCAAGCCCGCGGTGCCCTTCGGCGGGCGCTACCGCATCATCGACTTCGTGCTGTCCAACTTCGCCAACTCCGGCATCTACCGGATGAAGGTGCTCACCCAGTACAAGAGCGACTCGCTCAACAAGCACCTGTCCCGGGCCTGGAGGATGTCGGCCTTCCTCGGACACTACGTGGAAGCCGTGCCCGCCCAGATGCGGACCGGCATGGACTGGTACAAGGGCAGCGTCGACGCCATCTACCAGAACCTCAACATCATCACCGACGAGGAGCCGGACTACATCTTCGTCTTCGGCGCCGACCACGTCTACCGGATGGATTGCCAGCAGATGCTGGACTTCCACGTGCAGCGCAAGGCCGCCTGCACGGTGGCCGCCATCCCCGTCCCCATCGAGGAGGGCAAGGAGTTCGGCATCATCGACGTGGGCCCGGACGGACGGATGAAGGGCTTCGTGGAGAAGCCCAAGAACCCCCCGCCCATGCCCGGCAATCCCAGGTACTGCCTGGCCTCCATGGGCAACTACCTCTTCTCCACCGACCTGCTGGTGAAGGAGGTGGTGCGCGACGCCGCCAGCGAGGGCAGCGCCCATGACTTCGGCAAGTCCATCATCAGCGAGCTGTACAAGCGCGAGCCGGTCTACGTGTACGACTTCGCCCAGAACGTCATCTCCGGCCAGGAGGAGAAGGAGCGCGGCTACTGGCGGGACGTGGGCAACATCGACACCTACTACCAGTCCAACATGGACCTGGTGGAGGTGAACCCCGTCTTCAACCTCTACAACGACCGCTGGCCCATCTACACCCAGCCCAACAACTTCCCCCCGGCCAAGTTCGTCTTCGCCGACCGGGAGAACAACCGCGTGGGCCACTCCACCGACTCGCTCGTGAGCGAGGGGTGCATCATCTCCGGCGGCCACGTGAACCGCTCGGTGCTCTCCCCCAAGGTGCGCGTCAACTCGTTCTCCGAGGTGCAGGACTCCATCCTCTTCGAGAACGTCACCATCGGCCGGCGCTGCCGCATCCGCCGCGCCATCATCGACAAGAACGTCGAAATCCCCCCGGGGATGACCATCGGGTACGACCTGGAGGAGGATCGCCGCCGCTTCCACGTCACCTCCGGCGGCGTGGTGGTCATCCCCAAGGGCATGAAGGTGGCCTGAGCCCCCCGCTCGGCCCCCGGGAAGGCCGCCTCAGCGGAAGGCGGCCTTCACCTCCGGCCGGCTCAGCACCACCAGGGCCCAGATGCCCACCGGCACGCCGATGGCGCAGCAGCAGCACGAGAAGCACGGCACCATGGCGACGATGGAGGCGGCGAGCGCCACGCCGTACATCCGGAACTTCGTCATCTGCAGGCCGCCGAAGGCGATGAGCCCCCCGAGCCCCACTCCCAGCAGGCTGTAGAGGATCTCCCCCACGCTCGGGCCCTGGGCCTGGGCGGCCATCAACCGCTCGAGAAACGCCCGGTACGGCGCCAGGTTCGGGTCGCTGTAGAACTCGGGCGGCAACTCCGTCAGCTGGACAGGGCTCCCTCCTCCGAGGACCGACGTCAGCAGGCTGATGAGCCAGAAGAGGACGACCAGGGCCCCCGTCGCCATCAGCAGGTAGCCCGGGATGTTCACGGCGTCCCGCAGCGCCTTGTCGGGCCCAGGCCCCGCCGCCGCCGGCGGGTTGTCCGGAATGTGGTCCATGTGTGTGTTTCCCCTCCCCATCTCGGGGGTCATGCTTCCGTGGGCCGACAGGCCCGCGCGCCCGCCGATTCCACCCGGTGGCGGGGGGGAGCGCCAGGGAATTGACGCTCCCCCCGGTGAAGCCCAGGGGATTCTCAGGCCTTGAAAGTCATCAGCGGGGCCATCCGCGCCACCTCCCGGACGATGCCCGCCTCCACCTGCGAGGCCACCACCGGGCCAATGGGCTTGTAGGCCGCCGGTGCCTCCTCGATGCGGCGCTCGGCCCGGAGGGTGATGCAGTCCACCCCCGTGAGGCCCAGGGCCTCCTCCCGCCGGTCCGCTTCGCCCCGCGCCATGGAGAAGCGCGAGCGCGCCCGCCCCGCCCCATGCGACGCCGACGCCAGCGCCTCCGCGTGGCCCTGCCCCACCATCAGGTAGGACGCCGCCCCCATGGAGCCGGGGATGATGACCGGCTGCCCCTCCTCCGCCGGGCACGCCCCCTTGCGCGCCAGCCACCCGCCCTCCCACGGCAGGGTGAGGTTGTGCGGCACGTCGTACACGAGCGGCGCCTCCACGTCCCCGAACAGCTCCCGCAGCGTCTGCCTCAGCAGCTCCGCCAGCAGCAGCCGGTTGAGGAAGGCGTAGTTGGCCGCCGTCGCCTCGGCCCGCAGGTACTCGCGCACCTGCTCCGGCTCCACCAACGGCAGAATCCCACTCTCCGGCAGGGGCGCCCCCACCGGCCACGCCGCCCGCGTCCGCTCCCGCCACGTGTTCCCCACGTGCCTGCCCACGTCCCGCGAGCCCGAGTGGATCATGAACGCGAGCTGTCCCTCGCGCACACCCCACTCCCACGCCCGCGCCCGGTCCATCACCGCCTCCACCCGCTGCACCTCCACGAAGTGGTTGCCCCCGCCAATGGTGGCCAGGCCGGGGTCGCGAACCACGCCCTCCCGGCGCAGCCCCGTGGGCGCCCACGCCGGGTCTCCCTCCAGCGCCCCGCCCAGGTACACCCGCGCCGACTCCCGCTCGAGCTGCCCCAGGTCCGCCCGGGATACCACGCCCAGTGGCGCCTCCATCGTCTCCAGCAGCCAGCCCGGCAGGCCATCGCGCAGCAGCGCCTCCACCGCGCGCGAGCCCAACGCCACGTCCCGCGTGCCGAAGAAGTAGTGGCCCTTCATCCGCTCGACGAAGGCATCCCGGCGGGCGAGGAAGGTCTCCACGGGCAGGTCCGCGACGTGCAGGCGCATGCCGCAGTTGATGTCGGTGCCCACCGCGGCGGGCACCACCAGGCCCTCCGTGTGCACCACCGAGCCGATGGCCACACCGGAGTCACCCGGGTGGAAGTCCGGCGTGGCGCGCACACGCTTCACCCGGCCCCCCCCGGGGTGCTTCAGCGCCGCGAGCGCGGCCAGTTGCTGGAACGCCTTGCCCTCCACGGGCAGCTCGGGTGGGAGGAGCACCTCGGCGGGCGGCGCGTGGGAATCGCCCTGGAGGCGCACGGTGTAGACACGACCGTCGTACGTCACATCGAGCCCCTCACGGGCGAGTGCCCGCAGGAGCCGGTTCAGTTTCGGCTGCATGACCTTCTCGGAATCTGGCCCGCGCCCGGAAGGGCTCGGGGGACGTGTGCGAATGGATTCGAGACCTCGGGTCAGCAGCCGCGGCCGTGGACGCCGGAGCGTCCGCTGCCACCAGGGACGGACGCGACCGCCACGCCTGACCGGGCGGTCAGCGAGGAAGCCCCAGGTGCTTGGGGCTCCACCTGTGTTGAATGCCATGTCCCACCGGCTCCCGCGCTACGCTTGCGGGGGACGGAAAGGAGAGCCATGGCCTCTACACAGAGCAGTGAGGAGCACCCGGAGCCGGCCGGTGTGGCGGATCCCTCCCCGCTGATCTGGCTGGGAGGTGGCCTGCCCCCCCGGTTCCGCTGGGTGAGCCCCGCCCTCCTCCAGGCCCTCGGTCACCCCCTGGAGGCGTGGAAGTCGCGAGGCTTCGTCTCCCAGCTCGTGCACCCGGAGGATCTCCACGGACTGCTGGAGGCCTGGGGAGCGGTGTCCAGGACGGGAGTGCCCCGGGCCCTCGAGCTCCACGGGGTCTCGGCCGAGGGAAGGCCCGTCCGCCTGGCCGTGGAGCTGAACGCCGTCGAGCCCTCGCCGGATGGGGCCGGGGAGCTCATCGGCACCGTCCGGCTCCTCGCCCCACCGCTCCAGCCCGAGGCCCCGGAGCCCACGGCCTCGAGCCTCGACGAGATGTTCCGGGAGATCACCCGCACCCAGCGCATGCACGAGGAGCTCATCGACGCCATCGACGGCATCGTCTGGGAGACGGACGCGAACTTCCGCTTCACCTTCGTCAGCAAACAGGCCGAGCGCATCCTGGGCTACCCCATCCCGCAGTGGTTGGAGGAGCCGGACTTCTGGTTGAAGCACCTGCACCCCGAGGACCGGGACTGGGCCTCCGCCTACTGCATGAAGTCCGCCCGGGAGTGCAGGGCCCACGAGTTCGAGTACCGGATGGTGGCGGCCAACGGGAGCAGCGTGTGGCTGCGGGACATCGTCACCGTCGTCTCCGAGAAGGGCGTCCCCCGCCAGCTCCGGGGCATCATGGTGGACGTCACCGCGCAGCGCCGGGCCCGGGAGGACCTGGAGCAGAGCGTCTCGCTGCTGCGCGCCACCCTGGAATCGACCGCGGACGGCGTCATCGTCCTCCAACAGGACTGGTACGTCACCGCCATCAACAAGCGCTTCCAGAAGCTCTGGAGCATCCCCGAGGCCCTGCTGGACTGCCGCGATGGCCGGGTGCTGAGCGAGCACATGCGCTCGCAGCTGGAGAACGCGGAGCAGGTCCACGAGCGGACCCAGCAGTTGCTGGCGAGCTCGGAGCAAGAAGGCGTCGACGTGCTGCGGCTCCGGGACGGGCGCGTCCTCGAGCGCTACTCGCGCCCCCAGCGGCTGGGAGACACCATCATCGGCCGCGTCTGGACATACCGGGACGTGACGGTGGAGCGCCGCGCCCAGGCGGAGAGCGAGCGGCTGCTGCGCGAGGCCCGCGAGGCCGTCCGCGTGAGGGACGACTTCCTGTCCATCGCCTCGCACGAGCTGAAGACGCCGCTCACCCCCCTCAAGCTGCACCTGCAGGTGCTGAAGCACCGGATGGCCTCCGGACAGCCCGTCCCGGCCCAGCACGTGGACAAGGCGCTCGCCCAGGTGGCGCGGCTCTCCGGGCTCATCAACGACTTGCTGGACACCTCGCGCATCCAGGCCGGACGGTTGGAGCTGCGGCACGAGCCCGTGTCCCTCGGGGCGCTCACCCAGGAGGTGCTGGCGGACCTGCGCTCGGTCAGCCCCCACCGCCTGCTCGAATACGAGGAGCCCGCCGGGCCGCTCCTCATCCAGGGCGACCGCGGCCGGCTCGCGCAGGTGCTGGTGAATCTGCTGGAGAATGCCCTCAAGTACAGCCCCACGGGCGGCACCATCCGCGTGCGCGTGGAGCGGGACGGGGCGCAGGCCCGCGTCTCGGTGTCGGACTCGGGCATCGGCATCCCCCCGGACCAGAAGGATCACCTCTTCGAGCGCTTCTTCCGGGCACGCAACGCCCCCATCTCCGGCTTCGGAGGGCTGGGGCTCGGCCTCTACATCTGCCGCGACATCGTCGAGCGCCACGGCGGCCGCATCTGGGTGGAGAGCGAGGTGGGCCACGGCTCCACGTTCCACTTCACCCTCCCGCTGTTGGAGGACGAGGCGTCCGCTACACCGCCGGAGACAGCCCCCCATCCACGTTGAGGGCCGTGCCCGTCACGTACCCGGCCCCCAGGTCCATGGCGTCCCTCCCGGCTCAGGCCGGCTGCTTCACCGCGTGCGGCCGCTTCTCGAAGGCCGCCAGCGTCTGGGCGATCTCCTGGTTCACCTGGCGCAGCAGATCCTGCTTCTCGCGGAACGGCAGGAAGGCGCTCTTGAAGCCGGACACGAGGATGGTGGTCAGGTCCTCCAGCGACAGCCCCAGCTCCTTGTGCGCCACCCACAGCTCCTTCGTCACCGTGGTGTCGGTGATGAGGCGGTTGTCGGTGTTGATCGTCACGCGCAGGCCGTAGTCGAAGTAGAACTTGAGCGGGTGCGCATCCAGGCTGGGCACCGCGCCCGTCTGCACGTTGGAGGTGGGGCACACCTCCAGGGGGATGCGGTGATCATTCACGTAGTTGAGCAGGTCTCCATCCTCGCGCAGCCGCGTGCCGTGGCCGATGCGGTGCGCGCCCAGGTAGTGGATGGCCTGGGAGATGGACTCGGGCCCGAAGGCCTCGCCCGCGTGCGCCGTGCAGTTGACGTTGTTCTTGAGGATGAGCTGGAAGGCGTCCTTGTGATCCTTGGCCGGGAAGTTCGCCTCGGCGCCCGCCAGGTCGAAGCCGATGACGCCCCGGTTCTTGTAGGCCACCGACAGCTCCGCCAGCCGCATGGACGTCTGCGGGTTGATGTGGCGGATGCCGCAGATGATGACGCCGTATTTGATGCCCGTCTCGCGCTTGGCCACCCGGAGGCCCTCGAGCACCGAGTCGATGACGGTGGTCATCTTCAGGCCCTTCTGCAGGTGCAGGGCCGGGGAGTAGCGCACCTCGAGGTAGCGCACGTTCTCGGCCGCCGCGTCCACCGCCAGCTCATAGGCCGAGCGGTAGAGGGCCTCGGCCGTCTGCAGCACCGAGAGCGTCACGTCGAAGGCCACGAGGTAGTCCTCGAGGTTCTTGCACACCTCGCCCATGTGGATGGCCTTGGCCAGGCCGTCCTCGGTGTCCGCGGGCAGCTTGACCTTCTGCTGCTCGGCCAGCTCGAGGATCGTCTTGAGACGCATGGAGCCGTCGAGGTGGCAGTGCAGGTCCGTCTTGGGGAGCGCGTGGAGCAGCTCCAGGGTGACGGGAATGGCCGGGGGCGGGGCCCAGTCGGCCCGGCGGGCGGATGAGGGAATACCAGTCGAGCTGGGGAGCTCGTCGTCGCGAATCGAAGCCATGTCGGGTTCCTTCCTTGCCAACCATCCTAGGGTCCTGAAGATCCTCCCTCAACCATGCCGCCACTCCGCCATCAGCGCCTCCTCTTACTGCTCGCCATGGCGGCGCTCATGGCTGCCTGCCGGCAGCCCACCGGCAAGCTCTTCACCTTCTCCTCTGATGCGCCGTCCCGTGCGGGGCTGGTGTCCCTGGAGGACGGTGTCCTGGTGGGCA
The DNA here is from genome assembly GCF_057119385.1 of Archangium sp. Classification (NCBI taxonomy): domain Bacteria; kingdom Pseudomonadati; phylum Myxococcota; class Myxococcia; order Myxococcales; family Archangiaceae; genus Archangium; species Archangium sp. Next base: position 69,710 of record NZ_DBNGVP010000151.1, read on the forward strand.
ACGAGGCCGGCCGGTTCCTCCGGTTGGACCGCCAGGGGACGGCCCTCTGGCGCGCGGAGCTGGGCCGGGAGGTGGCGGCGCGTCCGGCGGTGGCGGGGGAAAGTGTCATCGTGGGAACGGTTGGCGGGACTCTCGTCAGCCTCGCGCTCGCCGATGGCTCGGAGCGCTGGCGCCTCACCGGGCAGCCACCCGTGCTCACGCCGCTCGTCGCGGACTCCGGCTCCGTCTACGTCGTGGCCCCGGATGGGTCGGTGCGAGCACTCGCCGTGGACTCGGGCGAGGTGCGCTGGCGCCGGCTCCTGCCGTCGGGTGTCCCCCGCACCGATGCCACCCGGCCCCAGCCCGCGCCCGTGCTCGCCGGGGGGCTGGTGGTGGTGGTGCTCGGGGACGCGGGGCTGTTCGCGCTGTCACCCCAGGACGGCACCGTGCGCTGGCGCCAGCCACTGGCCCGGGTGCTCGGAATGGAGGCCCAGGGAGAGGTGCTGTACGTCTCCACCCGGAAGGGCGAGGTGCTCGCGCTCGGGCTGGCCAATGGACAGGTGCGCTGGCGGCAGACGCCCGCCTCCGCGCTCTCGAGTCCCCCGGCCTGGGCCCAGGGTCAGGTCTGGGTGGGCACGGAGGACAAGCTGCTGCTGGCCCTGTCGCCCCAGGACGGGCGCGAGTCCATCCGGCTGGCCCTGCCCGCGCCCCTCGTGACGCAGGTGATCGAGTTCCGCGAGTGGGTGCTGGTGCCCACTCGCGACAGCCAGGGCTGGTTGCTCGCGATCAAGCCTCGCGAGGGGCCTCCCGTGTTCACCTTGCGGCTGGATACGCCGCTGCTGACGCGGCCCGTGGTGCTCGGGGATCAGCTCTTCGTGCTGGGACAGGACGGGCGGGTGCTCTCGTGGCGGCTCCAGCCGCCGAAGCCGTGAGACACGGCCTCCTCTCGGCGGAGGGAAACGGCCTGGAGTGGACTTCGGTGGTAGACGTCTACCAGTGATGTAGCATTTCGCCCCACATCACTGGTAGACGTCTACCACTGAGCCGCGATAGAGGCCGCCATTCGAACTGCGAGGTGCCGCGTGCTCACCCGTCCCGTTGTCCTGAACGTGTTGGCCCTGGCCGTGCTCGTTGCGCAGTGCGCGTGTGTCACCACCGCGTCCAGCGGCAGACCGGGCGCCTACGGCTACAGCAACACGCCCGTGGGCATCGACTCCCCTTCGGCCACCTGTCGCAACAGTCTCTCCGCCTGCATCGCGCTTTACGGCAAGGAGATGGCCTCCACCACGGCTGTGCTGAAGGTGGTGATCGACGAGACGACAAGGAATTCCATTGAGGAGGAGTTGAAGAAGTGCGCCGACCTGGCTCGCTCCGAAGTGCTCCTCCGGTATCCGAAGCAATTCAAGGGCCCCGCGCCGGACGCTAGCGAGTGCAAGCAAGAAACAAAGGCCCAAGGCAGGCGCGTCACCTGGGCCATGCGGCTCGGCATCGAAATGCATGAAGTCGCCCGGAGCTGTGCCGAAGAGGCTCTGGGCAAGATGCGGCCAGGAAGATTCAGCCTGGAACAGCGCTACCGCCCTGACATGGAGACAGGAGAGAAGGAACTGGTCAGCGCCGAAGAAGAGCAAGCGCTCGAAGAATCCGGCAATGGCGGAGAGTTGAAAGGGACGCTGAAGCCCGATGTGGTCATCCACGAGGGCGACCCACTCCATGCACTCGCCGTCTATGACTTCAAGTTTCCCTGTGTGAACTCCGAATCGGTACCTGAGTGGCATCAATACCCCGATGGACATCCGTTCGCGGGGTTCAGCCAGGGGGAGATGTACCAGAATTTCATCGCCCGTCTCGTCGCTCGAATCCTTCCCCGGCTTGGAGTTGTCCGTGGCTGAGAGCTACCCTCGGATACGAATTCATACCGAGAGCGGGTACCTGCTGATCAGGGATGGCCTGGCCGTGACGTTCTTCATGCGCCATTCCCACGCGGAAATCTCGCAAGGTGTTCGTCGTTCGCTCGAGACGTACCTTCGTGCGGTTGGCCCCTCCGCGCTCTCGATGTACGCGGACGAGGAAGGTGACCACCAATCGCTTGATGATGCGGGCTGGGCACTCATCCATGGCACCCTGCAACACCCTCGCATGGCCATGGTTGACCTTTCGGGGGCGGGGAACGACCAGCAGAGCTATCGGTTCATCTATCGCGGCAGGCTCCTGGAGAGTCCGTCCCTCGAGAGCAAACCGGGCGCGGTCTCCGCTGTCTCCTTCTGGCTACCTACCGAATACCTCGAGGAGCATGGCCCTGAGCGGATACGCGAACTCGCGATGGAGATGGCCGCGCCCCTGCCCTTTTGCACTGGCTACACAGGGCTCTCCTTCAACAGCGCGACCAGGCTGGAACAGATGCAGGGAGACACTCCCAAGCTGCGCTTCCACTACCCGGGCATGGATGTTCCCGACATGAGTTGGGTCTCGTTACACATCGGAACCCAGGTGCGGGGTCCTTCCTGGCTGACCTTCCTCGGGCAGCCCGTGCTGGGAGAATTGGGCGGCGTATCCAGGCTGCGCGCCCGGTTGCGCCATCCGGAAACCACCGTCCAGGAGTTGGAGGGGGATAGGGCCGTTGTCTCCCTGGGCCCCTGGCCCGAGGCGGGCGACACCGAGCAGGGAAATGTCCTGCCCGCCTACCGCGAACTGGCGCGCGTGCTGGAACCCTGGCTCTACCATGAGCCGAAGCTCCATGCCGTCCAGAGCATGGAGGACACGCGCCGCTGGGAGCGCCGGTTCCTGGATTGACTCACGGCTCCACGGGGAGGCTGGAGACGCCACTGCTCACTGAGCCGGCGAGCGGGGAAATGATGCACACCCTCCGCAGGCAGGGACTCGACTCCCGCGCACTCAGGGCTACGGGACGACGTCCGTCGTAGAGCCATGGCCCGTTCCCCCTTCCCGGCTTCCGGGAGGCCCACCTCGAGACCCATCCCCCGGGTGGGGCCAGCGAGGCCTTCCCAAGGACCAGCGTGTTGGCACCGCGCTCGAACGCTTGCCGGTGGGCCGCAACGGGGGAGTCCCTGACCGCCAGTCCAAGACGCCGGGGCAATCCCATTGCCAGCGGAACTCCCTGGATGCATCTCCTTGTATGTCCCGCCCGCGCTACTTCCGGGTACCGTGGATCGTCCTCGGCCTCTCGCTCGCCGCGACCCTCGTGGCCGCGATGGCCACCCTGTGGCTCCTCCACAGGCAGGAGCTCAATCAATTCCACAATCAGGCGAAAGCCGCGCGCATCCGCATCGCCATGCGCATGGACTCCTTCATCCATCTCCTCGACTCCGGCGAAGGGCTGATTTCCGGGGTGAGCAACATCAGCCGGGAGACCTTTCGAGGGGTCGTCACCCAGCTCCTGGGCCAGGCGGACCCGGGGATTCAGGGGATTGGCTACTCGCTCCGGGTGCCTCCGGGGCAGGTCGCGCACGTGGAGGAGCTGGCCCGCCGCGGTGGAATCGAGGACTTCCACATCTGGCCCGCCGGTCCGCGAGACGAGTACCACACCATCTTCTTCCTCGAACCGATGAACGTCCGGAATCGTGCCGCGCTGGGCTACGACATGTTCTCCGAGCCCACACGCCGGGCCGCCATGGAGCGCGCGCGTGACACCGGACAAGCCGCGATGTCCGGCAGGGTGAGCCTGGTGCAGGAGATCGAAGGGCCTCGTCAGCCGGGCTTCCTCATCTACGTACCGGTCTATGAGGGAGGGATCACGCCCGCGACGGTCGAGGAGCGGCGCCAGAAGCTGAGCGGCTTCATCTACAGCGCCTTTCGCGCCCAGGATCTCTTCGAGAGTCTCTTCGGTGAGGCCTTCGACCTCGAGGCGGATGACCCGAAGGTGGCGGTGGCGATCTACGATGGGGCGCCGCAGGAGCGGAACCTTCTCTTCGATGAGCGCTCGTCCACTCCCGGGCTCGGAGCTCGCGGCTTCACCGAGGTCCAGGAGCTCAGGGTGGCCGGGCGCACGTGGACGGTGGTGGTCCGCGGCCTCTCCCCTTCGTACCCCGAGGGCTGGCTCGGCTGGCTTCCCGTCCTGGTGCTCGTGGGAGGTGTCTTCATCACCTTCGTCTGTTCGGGCCTCTCGTTTTCCGAGGCCAGGGCGCTGGAGTTCGCGCAACGGCAGCGGGCCGCCGCGGAAGGCCTCGCCCGCGTGGGCCTGGTGCTTGCCTCCCGGCTCGACACGCAGACCATCCTTCAGCGGATGACCGAGGAGGGCACCCTGCTCACCCGGGCGGAGGCGGGCGCCTACCTGGTGAGACAGTGTCCGGATGCACGAGGCGTGGAGGCGCTGGCGGCCGTTCCCCGTGAAGCCGCCGCCGCGCTCACGTCGGCCGTGGTGATGCCGTGGGTGGAGCGGATCTTCCAGGGCGAGCGCGTGCGCGAGGAGGATCTCCGGGCGGAGCCCTTGCTCGGCGGGAAAGGGAATGGCTGGAAGGGTGCATGGCCCGTGGTCAGCTGTCTGGGCGTCCCGGTGCGCGGGCGCAATGGGGAGACCATGGGCGCACTGCTGTTCGCGCACACCAGGCCCGGGCACTTCCGGCCGGAGCACGTGCAATGGGTGGAAGGCCTCGCGGCGCAGGCGTCCGTGGCGCTGGACAACGCGCGCCTCTACCGCGCATCACAGGACTCGGTCCGGGCGCGCGAGGAGTTCATGTCCATCGCCTCGCACGAGCTGAAGTCGCCCCTCAATGGCCTCTCGTTGCGGCTGCAGATGCTCGAGTCCATGGCCCGCTCGGGGGCGCCTCCCGAGCGGCTGCTCGCCACCATCCAGGGCGGGCGCGCTGGGGTGCAGCGGCTTGCCCGGTTGATTTCAGAGCTGATGGACATGGCGCGCATCACCGGGGGGCGGTTCCGGATCGAAAGGACGGAGACGGACCTGGGCGAGCTGGTGCGCGAGGTCTCGGAGCGGCTGGAGCCGGAGGCCCTGCGAAGCGGGAGCCAGCTGCGGCTCAGCGCCGGCGCGAATCTGACGGGCTCCTGGGACGGCATGCGGCTCGAGCAGGTCGTCACCAACCTGCTGGACAACGCCATCAAGTATGGGGCGGGGCTGCCGATCGACATCTCCGTCCACCGCGATGGGGACTGGGCGGTGCTGGAGGTGGTGGACCATGGCATCGGAATCCCTCCCGCGCGGCTGCCCAGGGTGTTCGACCGCTTCGAGCGCGCGGTCTCCGATCAACAATACACAGGCCTCGGTCTCGGGTTGTACATCTCGCGGCAGATCGTGGAGTTGCACGGAGGCACCATCCAGGTGGAGAGCCAACCCGGCGAGACGCGCTTCACCGTGAGGCTGCCCTGTGCCCCCGCGGGGGAGGAGTTGGGACGTCACCCGCCCGAGGCGGACGCGCCTCCCCCGCCATGAGCCTCCTGGCTTTCGGGGACCTGATCAGCCCGAAAACGCCCGGCGCCTGCCTCCACACCAGGCCCAGGTGAAGACATCGCCGGGAGGCTACGGCAGCACGTAGCTCGCCGTGCAGCCGGAGGCACTCGGGGCGGTCTCCAGGGCGGCGTTGCTCGGGTAGAAGCGGGCGCACGCGGCCACCTTCACCGCGGTCTGATCCGGGGTGTGCACCCACACGTTGCTCTTGAGGATGCTGCTCGGCGGGTTCTGGAGGGTGACGATGCTCGGGCCCGTCTTGTACGGGCTGCCCGTGCTGCCCGTGAGCTGGACGTAGGCGCTCATGACATCCATGTCCACCGGCGCGCCCACCGTGGTGCTGCTGCGCGCGTAATAGACAGACACGCTCTGGTTCGTCGCCGGCTGCTGGCACAGGGCGCGCCAGAGCTGGATCCGGCCGATGATCGCGCCGCTGGACGACAGGATGTCCGCCGCGCTCAGCCGCTCCGAGGGCGCGCAGCGCTGCACGGCCTCATGCTCCAGCAGGGCGATGGGGTCGCCCGAGACCGGTGCGGTGCCGTCCAGGAAGACGGGCTGGATCTCGGTGATGTGCTCCATCCCATCGGCGTGATCCCGCGAGAACCCGATGCTGATGCGGTCCGTGGTGCACGGCGCGGGGAAGCCCAGGGACACATTCTTGTCCGTGTAGCTGAGGTACTGCGGGAAATCGACGGCCTCCTGGTCGCAGAACGCGCCCACCCGGTAGGAGTAGGCCGCCGGCAGGTCCGAGTATCCCCCCACCTGGGTGCGCACCCCGGAGAGCGTCCGCTTGCCGGGGAACTGGAGGTCGATCTTCAGGCGCGCCGTGCTGTTCTCGGCGATGAGCGCGAACTCGCTGACGCTGAAGTTCCCATCGAAGAGCTCGCAGACGCCCGCCCCGCGGGTGTACGCGCCGTTGTGGTGGACGGTCACGGTGATGGGGCCATAGACGGAGTTGGGGCACTCCGTGGCCGTCGACGCATAGGTGAGTGGAGCGCTCCGCCGGGCCAGCTCCGCCGGCATGTCCTCCGCGGCGCAACCCGCGCTCAGCAAGGCCGTGGCACCCAGGATTCGCAGACCCATCTTCATGTGAGGCTCCTTTCGTGGACCGCGGGAGCGGTCCCGTGTCGAGACCCGGAAGTCATACGATGCGGGGATTCCCGGGGAGGAGGTGTCACTTCACGCCAGGGCGTGTCATTTCGCGACAGAGCCGGGTGGTAGCCTCGCGGTCACAGAGGGACACGATGGGAATGCGTCGAGAGCGGAGACATCGCTCCTCGCTCGTACGTGCCGCGTTGCTGAGGGTCGTGCAGGCGGGCGGTGGGGTGGAGGCGCTGCTGCGGGACTTCGAGCTGCCGCGCGGCGTGATGACGGAGCACGAGTGGACCATGCCCCTGCCGAGGTACCGGGAGTTCCTCGCGGCCTGCGCGGAGGCCGCGCGGGACCCGGCGCTCGGATTCCACCTGGCCACCCGGCTGCCGCGCGGCTACCTGGGCGTCTTCGAGATGAGTGCCGCCTCGGCGCCCAACCTGGAGGAGGCCGCGGCGCGATTCGTGCGCTACCTGCGGCTGCTCAGCGAGGAGCTGGAGGCCCGGCTGGAGCAGCGCGGGGATGCGTTCGCGCTGCGCCAGTGGATAGAGGGCGAGCCGCTCGGCCTGGGGCAGCACGGCAACGACTTCGTCACGGCCGCCATCCTCCGGCATGCGCGGGAGTTCACCGGGGTGCACCTCGAGCCGCTCGAGGTGAGCTTCGCGCACCCGCGCCCGGCGGACGTGAGCAGGCTCCAGGACTACTTTGGCAGGACGCTGCTGCGCTTCGACGCGGGAGAGAACACCCTGGTGGTTCGCGCCGAGCAGATGGCCCTGCCGCAGATGACGTTCAACCCGGAGCTGCTCCAGGTGCTGGACGGGCACGCGCACCGGCTCATGGCGAGCGCCTCGGAAGAAGCGCCGGACTTCCTGGCCACGGTGTCGGCGCGGATCCGCGAGAACCTGACGCACTCGCAATCCCTGCTGCCGCGGGTGGCGTGTGCCCTGGGGCTGAGCCCGAGGACACTCCAACGGCGCCTGGTGGAGCACGGGAGCTCCTTCCGCGAGCTCGTCGAGCACGTGCGCAAGGAGCTGGCGCTCTCCTCGGCGGCGCACCGCAGCGTCGGGGAGCTGGCGTTCCTGCTCGGCTACAACGAGCGGGCCAGCTTCGTGCGCGCGTTCCGGCGTTGGACGGGCACCACCGTGGGCGAGTACCGCGAGCGGCACGGGTAGCCAGGGCCCTACGCGGACCCCCGGTCTCCGCGCTGGCGCAGCTCGCTCCACGCTTGATTGAGCTTGCGCGTCTCCTCCGCGGCCAGCGCCTGGAGCTTCGGCCCCAGCTGCGCCACCTTGTCCGGGTGGTACTGGGTGATGAGGGCCAGGTAGACCCGCTTCACCTCGGCCAGGGGCGTGCCCGGAGCCACGCCGAGCACCTCCCAGGGGCTGCTGGGGGCGGGCCTCGCGGCGGCGGGCGGCTCGGGCGCTTCGGGCGCTTCGGCCTCGGGGGCTTCTTCCTCCACGAGCGGGCTGGCCCCGAGCTCCTCCGCGCACGCCGTGCACAGCAACAGCTCACGGGCAGCCGGGCTGGCACCCTTCACCGAGTAGTCGCCGAAGCAGTCGCCACACACCATCCGGCGGCAGTGCTCGCAGCGCGCGGCGCAGTCGACCTGATCGAGCGAGGCCGCGCACGAGAAGCACTCCTCGGGCAGCGGAGCCTCCTCGCCGCACGCGGTGCAGAAGGCCCAGGTGGGCTCGAGCTTCGCCTCACACCCCACGCACACGGGCGCCCCCTCCTCGGGGGAGGGCCGCCAGCGCTGCGCCGTGGCACACCAGGGGCAGTACGGCATCAGCCAGGCCACCTTGCCCTCGCACCTGCGGGAGCGGCAGTCGAAGTCGAGCGCATAGCCCTCGGCGGAGTCCCGGGCTTCGTTCTCCTCCTCGAAGGACTCGCCGCAGGCCCAGCAGGCGTTGAAGGCCTCGTGCGAGGGCGCTCCGCACGCGTCGCACAGGGGGTTGCCGTGCTCGGCCTCCCATTCCAGCTCCAGGCCGCAGGAGGGGCAGCACCGCATCCACCGGACCGCCTGAGGGTGCGTGCAGGCCGCCTGCGCCGCCCGCCTGCGCCGGCCCGGAGGTTCGGGGAAGGACGGCGTCCCGCCGCGAGCCGCGAGCGCATCCCACAGGCAGCTGGCACAAGAGCCCGAGCGCAGGCAGTGCTGGCACACCTCGTCCCCACAGAGCCCGCAGCGGCCCGCGAGCCGCCGGCCCCCCAGGCCCAGCAGGGCGGGCGTCAGGACCTCCAGGCAGCACGGGCACGCGGACATGGGCGCAGTATAAGCGTCACCCCGGCAGCAAGAAGCGGGCGATGACTCGCTTCAGGCCCACCGAGCCACCGAAGTCCACCGTCACCTTCGCGTTGGGTCCGCTGCCGTCCGCCGAGATGATCTTCCCCATGCCGAACTGCTCGTGGCGCACCCGCATCCCGCGCACGTCCCCGCCCACGCCGTCCATGTCCGACGCCTGCGAGTAGGTCCGGTCGATCCGCGGTCCATCGTCCTCCTCCGCCCAGTTCCGCTTGCGCGTCATCATCGGCGAGGACTTCGGCGCGGGTGTCTCCAGCTCCTGCTCCGCGAAGCCGAAGAGCGACTGCGGCACCTCCCGCAGGAAGCGCGAGGGCGGGTTGTAGCGCAGCTCGCCGAACAACGAGCGGCACTGCGCCAGGCTCACGAACAGCCGCTTCCGCGCGCGCGTGAAGCCCACGTAGCAGAGCCGCCGCTCCTCGGCCATCTCCTCCCCGTCCGGGTCATCCGCCGCCAGCGAGCGCGAGTGCGGAAAGACTCCGTCCTCCATCCCCGTGATGAACACCGCGTCGAACTCGAGCCCCTTCGCCGCGTGCAGCGTCATCAACGCCACCCGGCCCTCTCCCACGTCCGCGTCCGCCTCGCCCACCAGGCTGATCTGCTCCAGGAACGCGTTCAGCGCCGGCACGTCCGCCGTCAGCGGCGAGGAGTCCAGCCCCTCCTCCTCCGGCTCCGGCTGCTTCGCGTCCGTGGCCGCCGCCACCGCCGCCGCCGCACGGTTCAGGTCGAACTCCTGCGCCGCGCCCAGGAACTCGCGCAGGTTCTCCGCCCGCGTCAGCGACTCGTCACTGCCCTCCGTGACGAGCGACTCCACCAACCGCGACTCCTTCAACATCTGGTCCACCGCGCTCGCCGCGTCCTTCGCTTCCTGCGCGCACGCATGCAGCGAGGACACCACCGCGTGGAACCCCGTCAGCCGCTTCACCGCCGCCGTGTTGAGCCCCGGAATCCGCTCGGGCGCCGCCGTGGCCTCGTACAGGCTCACCCCCGCCTGGTTCGCCCAGTCCTGCAGCCGCTCCACCGTCGTGTCGCCAATGCCTCGCGCCGGCGTGTTGATGATGCGCAGCAGGTCCGCGTCCGAGCGCGGATTCACCATCAGCCTCAAGTAGGCCGCCGCGTCCCGCACCTCGGCCCGATCGTAGAAGCTCCGTCCGCTCACCAGCGTGTACGGCACCCGCGCCAGCCGCAGCGCCTCTTCCAGCACGCGGCTCTGCGCGTTGGTGCGGTAGAAGACCGCCATCCCCGAGTACTTGATGAAGCCCTCGCGCTGCAGCTCGTGGATGCGGCGCGCCACGTCCTGGGCCTCGGCGCGCTCGTCCCGGTTCATCAGCAGCACCAGGTTCTCGCCCTTGGGCCGGTCGCTCCACAGCTTCTTCGGCATGCGCCGCGTGTTGCGCGCGATGACCGCGTGCGCCGCGTCCAGGATGTTCTGGTCCGAGCGGTAGTTCTGCTCCAGCTTCACCACCCGCGCGCCCGCGTATGACTCCGGGAAGCCGATGATGTTGTCCACGCTCGCCCCGCGCCAGCGGTAGATGGACTGGTCGTCATCGCCCACCACCACCAGGTTGGGCCGCCGCTCCGGGGGCGCCAGCAGCCGCAGCAGCTCGGCCTGCACCGGGTTGGTGTCCTGGAACTCGTCCACCAGGATGTGCTGGAAGCGCCGCCGGTACTGCTCCGCCACGTCCGGGCGCTTGCGGAAGAGCGCCACCAGCAGCAACAGCAGATCGCCGAAGTCCACCGCGTTCGCCGCGCGCAGCAGCCGCTGGTAGACGGGGTAGGTCTTCTTCACCACCTGCCCACGCAGGTCTTCCAGCTCCACCTCCATGTCCTCCGGGAGGCGGCCCGAGTTCTTCTCCTGGTCGATGCGGTGGAGGATCTCCCGCGGCTGCATGATGGGGTCCACGCGGGCCTCGCGGATGGCGCGCTTGACGAGCTGGAGCTGATCGCCATCGTCGTAGATGACGAACGAGGGCGTGAGTCCCCCCACCACCGTCTCCAGCGACTTGTCCGCCGCCACCAGGGGATCCCTCAGCACCCGGCGCAGAATCATGGACGCCGAGGAGTGGAAGGTGCTCACCACCAGATCGTTCGCCCGGCCCCCGAGCAGGTGGACGAGGCGCTCCCGCATCTCGCGGGCGGCCTTGTTGGTGAAGGTGACGGCCAGGATGCGCCAGGGGTAGACGTCGCGCACCTCGACCAGGTGGGCCACCCGGCGGGTGATGACGCGCGTCTTGCCACTGCCCGCCCCCGACAGCACGAGGAGCGGGCCATCCCCATGCAGGACTGCTTCCTTCTGGGGATCGTTCAGGTCTTTGAGGAGTTCGTCGGCGTTCAAGGCAAGGTGCTTTTCTAGAGGCAAACCTTGCTTCTAACGAGTTTCCGTCCATCTGGAAGGACGTTCCACGCAGGGGCTCGCCCGCCCGTCCTCCGAGGGAGTCTTCCCGAGGGCCCTCAGCACCCGCAGTCGCAGTTCTCCACCACGGCGCCGGCCAGCTCGGAGCCGTCCTCGTGCAGCAGCCGCACCGCCTGCGCGGGCCAGGACTCCTGCACCAGCAGCTCCACCTTCCCGTCCCCCTCCAGGTCCAGGACGCCCACCACGTCCTCGCCCGCCAGCGCCTTCGCCGTCAGCGCCCGCGCCCCTCCGCCGCCCGGCTCCAGCACCACGGCCCGCGTCACCTGCCGGTTGTAGTCCCCCCCACACATCGTGTTGCCCTCGCCCGTGCGGAAGCGCGCCACCGTGAAGACGGCGGACGTGCTCCCGGAGGCATAGCGGAAGGACTTCACCTCCTCGCTCAGCCGCTCCTGCACCAGCTCCGCCTGGAGGGAGCCCTCGGAGCGCAGCGCGGCGAAACGCTCGGAGCGCCGGAGCGCCTGCTCCTCGGCCGCCAGCACCTCCGAGGGTGGCCCCTCACCGGCCGCGAAGAACACCGGCGCCTTCGTTCCCGCGGGCAGCGCGAACGCCACCGCGTCCGGAGCCACCGCGCAGTCCAGCTCGGCGAAGGCCCAGGGCCGTCCACAGCCCGGTGCCTCGGGAGGCGGCTCCTGCTGGAAGTAGCCGGCGTGCGGCACGCCCCGGTTGATCCACGCGAAGCCCTTCACCGCGCACCCCGCCTGGAGCAGCCCGGCCGCGCCGTAGACGTCCACCGTCTCCCCCTTCACGAAGAGGCCCATGGGGTCCTCCTCGACAGCGGCCATCCACACGCTCCGGCGCACGTCCACCGGCTCGAGCACGATGCTCGTCCTCGCCTCGCCCAGCAGCATGAAGGTGCGCCCGGCATGCGACTCCACGAAGCGCGGCACCGTCCGCCGGGTCAGCGCCTCGGCCCGGGCCGCTTGGGCCTCGGACTCGACCAGGCAGGTGAGGTCCTTGCGCTCCCGCTCGGGCTCCAGCGGCCCGGCGTTCTTCACGTAGGCCACCACTCGCGCCTGGGAGAGTTGCTCGCGGAAGCCCTCCGCCTCCGCCCGGGTGTCGAACACCTTCGCCACCAGCACCTCCAGGCACGGGCGCAGCTCCTTGAAGGCGTTGGTGGACAGCCGCAGGGGCTCCGCGACCAGCCCCGTCGCCTTCAGCGCTTGCAGCACCCCACTCCCCTCCCCGGGCGTGGACGAGGAGTGGACGATGACCAGCCACTTCTTCGCGTAGCGTGCTTCCAGCGGGGGAGGAGCCACACCCGGAGTGGAGGCCTCCGGCGTCCCGGCATCCGGGGCCACCTGGGCCTGGACGGGCTCGGGCTCGGACGTCGCACAGCCCCGCGACTCCGAGCATCCCCAGACAGCCAGCAGGACAAGGACGAGCAGACGCGGCAGGCGAGGCATGGACGACGTTCTACCAGTAGAGTCGCGCCCATGTCCGACGCCGATGCCCGTCCCACCCAGGAGCAGCTGGATCGCTACGCCGAACAGTTCAGTCAGAGTCAGACCATGCGCCTGCTCGGTCTACGGCTGAGCTTTCCGCGGGGTGACAAGGTGGTCGTCACCCTGCCCGAGGTCCGTGCCGAGCACCTCGGAGGCCTGGGCACCCATGCCATCAACGGCGGCATCATCTCCGCCATGTTCGACTACGCCATCGGCTGCACCCCCGCCCTGGTGGACCCCACCCGCCGCTGCGCCACCGTGCAGCTGTCCGTCAGCTTCGAGCGGCCCCTCCGGGGCACCGCCATCCGCGCCGAGGCCACCATCGACAGCTTCGGCACCTCCACCCTCTTCGCCTCCGCCCGGATGTACGACGACAAGGGGCAGGTGTGTGCCCGCTGCCAGGGCGTGGTCAAGGTGTCCCAGATGAAGTGGGCCTCCGGAGAGAGCCCGGCCGTCAACTGAGCCCACCCGGGCCCCCCTTCCCTCCCCTCCGATATGTCCACCGGCACGGGACGTTTCCCAGGCACCGGGCAGCAGCGAGACCCCGGCGGGCCCGTGGAAGCCCGGGAAGACACGATGGGTGTGGCCTTGGTGCAACCAGTTCGCGGCGGGGTGCGACAGTCGGCGCTACCGGAGCGCCGGGGGCCTCTCCGTGGCCGACTCCCTCGACGTGTGCGGACTGGCGCTCAGCAAAAATCCGCCGCCGCTGCCCCTGGTGGCCGCCTTCCTCGCCAATGACTTCTCCCAGCCACCGCGCGCCATCCAGCAATAGCCCGGCGTGCCCCTGGCGCCCACGCGCGGGTTGTGCTGAGCATCCGCGCATGGACACGCAAACACGCACCGCGCTCGTGGCTGGCGCGAGCGGGCTCGTCGGAGGACTCCTCCTCGACGCGCTGCTCGAGGACCCGCGGTACCGGGAAGTGCACTCCCTGGGCCGCCGGCCGCTGCCCCGGCAGAATCCGAAGCTCGTCCAGCACACGGTGGACTTCGCCCGGCTCGGGGAGGAGACCCTGCCCGCCGCACAGGACGCCTTCTGCTGCCTGGGCACCACCATCAAGAAGGCCGGCGGCCAGGAGGCCTTCCGCGCCGTGGACCATGACGCCGTGCTGGCCTTCGCGAGTGCCGCGAAGAAGGCCGGTGTGCGGCGCTTCCTCGTGGTGACGGCGCTCGGCGCGGATGCGCGCTCGCGCGTCTTCTACAACCGCGTGAAGGGCGAGACGGAGGAACACCTCAAGGGAATGGGCTTCGAGTCCCTCGTCATCCTCCAACCCTCGCTGCTGCTCGGGGATCGCGCCGAGAGCCGTCCAGTAGAGCGCGCGTCCATCGTTGCCTCGCGGATGCTCGCGCCTCTGCTGCGCCCGCTGGCGAGCCGTCCCATCGAGGCCCGCACCGTCGCACGGGCCATGCTCGCCCTGGCGCACTCGGCGTCCCAGGGCGTGAAGGTGGCTCCGTCGGGAGAGTTGCAGCAGTTCGGCCGGTAAGGCGACCTGCAACGGTTCTCATCCGTCATGAAGCCCCTCCAGGAACGCCTGGAAGCTGTTCGCGACGGAGAGAATGGACAGTTCGCTGGTCACGAGGACGACCCTGGGCGAGTCAGGAGCAGTCCTGAAATCGAAGCACAGGTACTCGCCGCCGGGGGTTCTCCCAAAGGGGAAGATTCCTGGCGGCAGATGGGGCCCGAGCACCTCGTGGACTCGCATGACCGAGTACGACTCCCGCCCCTCGATGGGAGTGATGGTCAGGAGGTCGTTGAAGACATCCTCGGCTCCACCGACGTCGAAGACACAAGGCTCGGGGGCCATACCCTGGTAACGGCAGACGAGCTGTTTGTAGGTTTCAGGCAGCCTCACCCCCCATGCCTGCTCGACAGGCATGAGCCTACCGACGTCAATGGGATGAGGCTCGTCTCGGAGATAGGGCTTCCAGCGAATCTCCATGGTCAACGGCCTCCCCCCCAGATGGCCATCCCTCCTGTATGGGAATTGGCCAGCAAGTGGTCTCCATCCGGCACGAGTTGCATCCTTCCAACGTCTTGGTGGTGATGCCATGCGTAGCCATCGGGCGCCCGGACGGAAGTCCCAAGGCCCTCGATGCTGCTCCGGGAAAGACCAAGCTCCCGTGCCAGAGAAGGATCCTCCTCGATTGCCTGGAGAAGCTTCTGGTTCGCGGCTCTGTAGTGCCCCGGCCGCGAGCGACTGCCGATGTGGATGTCGTCCAGAAGGGTCTCGAACTTCGTCTTGAACTCGGGGAAGCCATTCTCGTCGAAGCGGATGGTCCGCTGCCCGTCGGTGACGGACTGCCCAGCGCGATTGCGGCCCAGGTTGGTGATGGGCTCTGGAGGACTCCTCGACCCCTTGTAGGGCACAATCCTTCCATCTTCGGTGAACCGGGGCTTGCGCCAGGACTCCACGGATTGGATCCGGTGCTTGTTCTCGCGAGGAACTGCAGCCTGGGAAGCCTCTTCGTCGTAGCGAGAGCCACCGCCATCACCCGTGGACACCGTGGCCAGAGCATTGGGGGCGAAGGACGCGATGATACCAGCCTCGGAGAGCGCTATCGCCCGTGCCCGGAGGAGAACCAGGAAGCTGGCTCCAGCTTCCAATTCGGCGAGGGCAGGCAAGCCCGGTCCCGGCGGACGCATCATGGCGGCGTGACTGGTGGAACCGAGCGCCATGGTAGTCAGCATCACGAGCACGCGCGCCGTCTGTGTACCTATCAACGCACCAAAGCGCTCACCGGCCGCACGAAGCTGAGCGAAGGAGCGTGCCCGCAGCGCATCGGCCCTCATCTGCCGCCAGCCGTCGAGCAGACTCTTGACCGTATCCATTCCCAGATACGCCACCATCCAGGCGGTGAGGGTGATCACAATGGCTTTCGAGACAGGCTCGGGCAGGACCAGGAGCGTGAGATACGCCGTCAGTGAAGAGATGACCGCATTGTAAAGTTGAGCAGGGTCCAGGATGCCCTGAACAGCGGAATGGGCTCCGGCCCACACTCCGTCCACGGCAAAGGAAAGGGCCATGTCCACTTTCTCGTCAGGGCCCAGGGAGAGCCCCTCCTCGGGCGAGGAAAGGCAGTCACCGGGACGGCGGGTGCACCAGCTCTGGTACTCACTGACGAGAGCGGCTTGCTCACCGTTGGAGAGAGGAGGTGCCCAGGAGAGCGTCAACCTGGGCAACAGGGGACGCAGGGGAGTGGACAATCCGGCCGCCAGTCTGGCCATGGCCAGTTCGAAGTGGGCTTGAGACACCTCCACGGAGGCACGGCGAGGCAGCAGTGGCAACGCGAAGAGCCGGCCCTGACCGTCATCCAGAAAGACCCTCGGTGTGTTGATGACCTCGCAGGAGGCGACTGGCGATGCGTCCCCCGCGAGACCTCTACGTACACGTCGCCCGTCATCCGTGGCGCAGGCCATGGCCAGCAGGAGCACGACCAGAGGCCAGACCTTCACTCCACGTGAGGGCCTCCTGGAACGAGTCAGGAGAGGAACCGATACAAGGGCCTCCCTATCGGGCATCTTCCGTTTATCTCGGCTGGCGGGCATCGAAAGAAGATGATGCCTTGAACGAGCACCCGAGGAAACCAGCGGACCGAGCCCATGTGCGCGCTGGGCAATGACGCCATCCTGGACTTCACGGACACCCAAGAGGGCAGGTGCAACAGCTCGGCCGAGGCTAATGACGCCCCAACTCCCTGTCCCAGGCGTATAACTGCCCGTTCACCGCGTATTTGTCGGCGCTGGAGATGGACTCGAACTTCTCCAGGGGAAGCACGGAGAGGCGCTCGCGCAGGAAGTCCGGATCACGGAGCACCTCGCGGTGTTTGAGATCGGTGTTCGCCTCCACCACGACAGGCATCACCCGGATCACGGCCTCCAGGCAGTCCTCTCGGGTAGCGCGAGCCATGCGCTCCACCGTCAGGGCCATGTGCTCGCGGACCGAGGCAGGGCCTCCGGGGCACCATGCCTCCAGGGTCTTGCGGTAGATATCCTCCATGAACTCTTCCAGCGTGTACTTCTTCCCGGGCCAGAACGCATAGCGAGGGCCCTGGAGCATGTCCCAGAAGCGGAGCACCGAGGCGAGCCGTTTGGCCACGCGCTCCGCACTCCGCGGCGGGGACGGAGACACAGCATAATGGAGGGCGCCCCAAGGGCAGGATTGATCCAAAGTCCGTAGGAGAGGTTTTGAAGAGGGGGAGAGCAAGTCCAGACAATCTCAGGCAAAGAGGGGGCATCCCTCCGGACGGCGCTTGAAAGAAGGGCGCCGTGGAAGGACA